>NZ_RZSJ01001072.1:0-581 GCF_003998025.1 Mesorhizobium sp. M8A.F.Ca.ET.021.01.1.1 | reverse complement strand
GGCCGACGGCAGCACCCTCGACGAGGTGCTGGCCAGGGCCGACTCCACGCTCTACGCGGCCAAGCGCGCCGGCCGGAACTGCGTCATCAGCCACAATAGGATGGGCAGGGCCGAACCGATCAAGCCGGCCTTGCGCTCCGCGTAGCTATTCCGCAGCACCCAGATAATCCGACAGCGGCGGGCAGGAGCAGACCAGGTTGCGGTCGCCGGCGACATTGTCGATGCGCGATACCGGCGGCCAGTACTTTGCGGGGGTGTCGGCGTCGCCGGCGGGATAGGCCGCTTCCAGGCGCGAGTAAGGGTGGGTCCATTGACCGGCCAGCGCCTCGGCTGACGTATGCGGTGCGTTGACCAGCGGATTGTCGGCCAAGGGCCATTCGCCTTTGGCCACTTTCGCCGCTTCGCCGGCTATGGCGATCATGGCCTCGCAGAAACGGTCGAGTTCGCGCTTGGGCTCGGACTCGGTCGGCTCGACCATCAGCGTGCCGGCGACCGGGAACGACATGGTCGGCGCGTGGAAACCATAGTCGATCAGGCGCTTGGCGATGTCCTCGACACCGATGCCGGCGCTCTCCTTGAGC
>NZ_RZSJ01001071.1:0-598 GCF_003998025.1 Mesorhizobium sp. M8A.F.Ca.ET.021.01.1.1 | reverse complement strand
CTCCAGTCGAACCGGTCGAGCCCGTTGCACCGGTCGAGCCAGTCGCGCCAGTCGAGCCGGTTGCACCGGTCGAACCAGTCGCGCCGGTCGAGCCTGTTGCCCCGGTCGAGCCAGTGGCACCGGTCGCACCTGTCGAGCCAGTTGCTCCGGTCGAGCCGGTTGCACCAGTCGAACCTGTCGCTCCAGTCGAGCCGGTGGCTCCGGTCGAGCCGGTTGCACCAGTCGAACCGGTTGCACCAGTCGAACCCGTCGCTCCAGTCGAGCCAGTCGCACCGGTCGCACCTGTCGAGCCGGTTGCTCCGGTCGAGCCGGTTGCACCAGTCGAGCCAGTCGCACCTGTCGAGCCCGTTGCACCAGTCGAGCCGGTTGCACCAGTCGAACCGGTCGAGCCAGTTGCTCCGGTCGAGCCCGTTGCACCAGTCGAACCCGTCGCTCCAGTCGAGCCAGTCGCACCTGTCGAGCCGGTTGCACCAGTCGAACCGGTCGAGCCGGTGGCTCCGGTCGAGCCGGTTGCACCGGTCGAGCCAGTGGCACCGGTCGAGCCAGTGGCACCGGTCGCACCTGTCGAGCCAGTTGCTCCGGTCGAGCCGGTTGCACC
>NZ_RZSJ01001070.1:0-598 GCF_003998025.1 Mesorhizobium sp. M8A.F.Ca.ET.021.01.1.1 | reverse complement strand
GGTCCGGGACGAAGGCGACGGCGTGCCGCCGGGCGAGCGGGAGCGCATTTTCGAGCCCTTCTACCGGCTGCGTCCGCAGGATCACGGCGCCGGCCTCGGCCTCAACCTCGTGCAGGAAATCATGCATCTCCATGGCGGCCGCATCGAGATCCTTGACGGCAAACCGAGCGGCGCCTGCTTCAGGATGAGTTTTCGCGCTTTGCCGGCATAGCGTCGCCGTAAATCATTAAGCGACCTTCGCGTGTTTGACATCGCGAAGAATCGTAACTAATTAAGTTACATGAAACGCAACAGTCGCCTGTCTTCCACCCTGCACATTCTCGTCCACATGGCGGAGAAGCCCGAACAGGCGCTGACCTCCGAGCAGCTTGCCACCTTCATCCACACCAATCCGGTGGTGGTGCGCCGGACCATTGGCGGCTTGCGCGATGCCGGCATCGTCACCTCGTCGCGCGGGCATGGCGGCGGCTGGCTGCTCGGGCGCGCGCCCGAAAACATTTCACTGGCCGAGATCAGCGTGGCTCTTGGCGAGACGCTGCTGCCCTTCAGCACCGAGCCGGAAAGCCCAGGCTGTCTGGTCGAGCAAGCGGTGATCGCC
>NZ_RZSJ01000106.1:0-13495 GCF_003998025.1 Mesorhizobium sp. M8A.F.Ca.ET.021.01.1.1 | reverse complement strand
CCGAGCTGGTGCCCCGCATCGCGCGCGATGCGGGGCACCAGCTCGGCGATCGACTGCACGATGTTGGGCTGAATGCCTTCCGAGGGCTCGTCGAGCAGCAGCACCGACGGCAGGCCGCACAGCGCCCGCCCGATCGCCAGCATCTGCTGCTGACCGCCCGAGAGCGTGCCGGCGATTTGCGCCTCGCGTTCGCGCAGGATCGGAAAGTAGCCGAAAATGTCGGCCGGAATGCCGCCGTCGCCGCGGTCCCTGGCGGCGCGGGTGCCGACCTCCAGGTTCTGCCGCACGGTGAGCTGGTTGAAGATGCCACGCCCCTGCGGCACATGCGCGATGCCCGCCCGCGCCCGGCGGAAGGCCGGCGCGTTGGTCAGATCCTGGTCGCCGAGAACCACCGCGCCGCCGCTCGCCTTCAAGGCGCCGGCGATGACGCGCAGCAGCGTCGTCTTGCCGGCGCCGTTGCGGCCAAGCAGGCCGACGACTTCGCCCGGTGCCACGCTCATATCGATGCCGTTCAGCACCGGAAGCAGGCCGTAGCCGGCGGAGACGGCAAGTGTCCGCAGCATCGTCAGCGCCTCCCCAGATAGACGTCGCGGACCATCTCGTCGGCCTCGATGTCGTGGAAGGGACCGCTTCGCAGCCGGCGCCCCTGATGCAGCACCAGCGTCTCGCAGTTCAGCGCCCGCACGAAGCGGATGTCGTGCTCGACGGCGACGATGGAAAACTCACCCTTCAGGCGCAGCAGCATTTCGGCTGTGGCAAGCGTCTCCTGGGGCGTCATGCCGGCCGTCGGCTCGTCGAGCAGCAGCAGCCGCGGCTCGATCGCCAGCGCCATGCCGATTTCCAACCATTGCTTTTGGCCATGCGCGAGTTCGCCGGCCAGCGTGGCGGCACCATTGGTCAGCGCGACCAGCTCCATCAATTCACCGATCGGGCGAGCCGGCGAGGGGGCGCCCCACCGTGCGACCTTGAGATTGTCCTCAACCGAGAGGCTGGGGAAAACCGACGGAATCTGGAACTTGCGGGCGATGCCGAGCCGGGCGATGCGGTGCAGCGGCAGACCGGCAATGTCGTGGCCGAGGAAACGGACGCTGCCGCTGGTCGGGCGAAGCGTGCCGGTCAGCAGGTTGAGGAATGTGCTCTTGCCGGCACCGTTCGGCCCGATGATGCAGCATAGCTCCTTGTCGCGCACCGTCAGGTTCAACCCTTCCAGCGCCTGCAGGCCGCCAAAGCGGATGCCGACATTTTCGGCCTGGAGCAGGACGTCGCTCATCGCGCGTGCCTCCGGCCTTTGGACAGGGTCTTCAGCCGCGCGTAGATCGACAGGATGCCGTCCGGTAGCACAAAGACGATGATGACGAAGACGCAGCCGAGCAGCAGCGGCCACAGGCTCGGATTGAGGCTGCTGATGGTCTGCTGTGCGCGCTGGATGGCAATGGCGCCGAGCACCGGACCAAGCAGCGTGCCGCGCCCGCCGACCGCCACCCAGACGATGACTTCGGTCGACAGCAGCAGGCCGGAGAGATCTGGCGCCACAAGCCCCGCCATGCAGACATAGAGCGCGCCGGCAAGACCGGCGATCGCCGCGGACAGGACGAAAGTGACAAGCAGCCGCAAGGGCGCATTGTGACCAAGTGCTGCCGCCCGGACCTCATTGTCCTGGATTGCGGTCAGCACGGTGCCCCAGCGGCCACGGCTGATCGACCACAGCACCAGCACGGCCACAGCGACGATGGCCGCGACGAAGATATAGCTCGGCAGGTCCTGGCTGAGGTCGACATGCAGGCCGCCGACATCGAACGCGATCGGCGGTATGCCGATCAGGCCGCTGTCGCCGCCGGTGACCGAACTCCAGGAGACCGCGGCCTGCTGACAGATGACACCCATGGCGAGGGTGACGATGGTGAAATAGCTGCCGCGGATGCCGCCGAAGAACAGGAAGTAGCCGATGATGGCGGCGACGAAGGCAGCCCCGGCCACCGCGCCCAGGATGCCGAGCAGGCTGCCGAGGGGAATGGCGTCGTTGAGCGTGATGAGCGCCATGATGTAGCCGCCGATGCCGAAGAAGGCGGCGTGGCCGAAGCACAGAATGCCAGTGCGGCCCCAGAAGAAGTCGAGGCTGGCGGCGAACAGGCCGAAGATCAGCGCATCGCGGATCACTGTCAGCTGGTAGCCGTCGGCAAAGAAGGGATAGATGACGGCGAGTGCGGCGCAGACGGCAAAGACCAGCAGCCAGTTGCGGTCCCGGGCGATCATCGCGACGCTCCGTTGAACAGGCCGTTTGGCCGCAGCCGCACGGCAACGATGGCCGCGAGCAGCACGATCGCCTGCGCCAGCGATGGCGAGATCTGGTAGTTGAGGATGCTGGTCAGCCCGCCGACGAAGACGCTGCCGGCGACGAGGCCGCCGATCGAGCCGACACCGCCGACGATGACGACGAAGAAGGCGTTGGCGAGATAGTTCACCCCCATCTGCGGCAGTACGATCGCCAGCGGCGCGACCAACCCGCCGGCCAGGCCCGCGATTGCCGCGCCGAAGGTGAAGGCGATGGCGTAGGTGCGGCGCGTGTTGATGCCAACGCCCTCGGCCATTTCCCGGTTCTGGATGACGGTGCGGATGTCGAGCCCGAAGGATGTGCGGCTGATCAGCAGGACCACGCCGAGCAAAGTCAGCATGGCGATGCCGATCAGGATCAGCCGGTAGGCCGGATAGACAGTGAAGAACAGGTCCAACGTACCCTCGATCGGCGGCGTCACCGGCTTGGCGCCAAGCCCGAATGTCAGCTCCAGCCCTTGCTGCAGGATCAGGCTGACACCCCAGGTGGCGAGCACGGTCGAGACCGGCCGCGAGTAAAGGTGGCGGATGATGGCGAATTCCAGGATCCAGCCGACCACCGCGCCGGCTATCGGGGCAGCAAGCAGCCCCAGCCAGAAGGAGCCGCCGATGCTCTGGACGAAATAGACCGCGAAGGCACCGACAGTGACGAACTCGCCATGCGCCAGATTGGTCACGTTCATCAGGCCGAAGCTGATCGCCAGCCCGAGCCCGACCAGCATCAGGATGCTGATCAGCGTCAACGCGTTGAGCAGTGTGGTGACGACAAAGTCCATCGCGTCAGGCCGCGCTGGCGAGGCGTTGGCGCAGGCCCGCGAGCAGGCCTTCGGCGGCGTCGATTACCTTGGCTTGGTGTGGCTGCAGATCCTGCCCGGCCCATTCGTCGATATGATCCGACAGGGGATCGACCACTTCGGTGCGATGATTGGCCAGCGTCTCGATGACGGCATGACCGCAGAACGGCACGTAGCCTTCGGAGTAGCCGCCTTCATGCGTCATCATCAGGCGGCCGTTCGAGACTTCGGCGGCCAGTGCCACCATGCGCGCGGCAAGGCGCCGGAAGCATTCGCTGTTGAGCATCATGCGGCCGAGCGGGTCGAAGCCCGACGCGTCGAAGCCGGAAGCGACGATGACGAGGTCCGGTTTGTAGGCGCGCAGCGCCGGGGCGACGACGCGGTCGAAGCTCGCTTCATAGGCGCCGGTGCCGCTGCCGGCCGGCAGCGGGATGTTGATGTTGTAGCCTTCGCCTTCGCCCTTGCCGTTGTCGGCCAGCGCGCCGCGCCCGGTCGGATAGAGATTGTCTTGGTGCAGGGAAATCGTCAGCACCGACGGGTCGGAATAAAACACTGTCTCGGTGCCGTTGCCATGATGCACGTCCCAGTCGACCACCGCGGCGCGGCCGAGCAGGCCTTCATGCTGAAGCCGGCGCACCGACACGCCAATGTTGGAGAACAGGCAGTTGCCCATGGCCTGATCGGGTTCGGCATGGTGCCCTGGGGGACGCGCCAGCGCATAGGAATTGTCGACGCGGCCGGTCAGCACCGCGCGCATCGCCGCATAGGTGGTACCGGCGGACAGCAGGGCAATATCGAAGCTGTTGAGGCCGATCGGCGCTTGCGGTCCGGCGAAACCGGATCCGCGTTCGCTGAGCATTCGGATATCGTCGATATGGCGCTGCGTGTGCACGCGCAGCAGGTCCTCGACCGTCACTGGCTCGGCGATGATCGGCACCAGATGACGTGACAGGCCGCTGACCTGGATGAGGTTGTTGAGCCGGCGCTTCGACCCAGGCGATTCCAGATGCCGGCCAGGCTCCACGAAGCGGCCGGGCGGCATCATGTCGGCGCTGGAGCCGGTGTCATGCCACATCAGCTGTTCGTGAAAGACGTAGCCTGTCGCCATCCGCGGCATCCTCTGAAAACCAGATGACGCTAGCAGGCTAACAATCGCCTGGCCCGACCCTAAAGAGGGGGCCATGTCTGTAATCTATGCCCCTCCTTTCGGAGGGGTGCGGAGGTTTGCGGCGGCCTGCGCGGCGCGCACGGCCTGGACGCGGTTGGATACGGAGAGCTTGCCGAAAATGTTCTTCAAATGCCACTTCACCGTCGTTTCGCTCACCGACAGCGCAACGGCGATATCGCGGTTGGACATGCCTTCCGACAAGCAGTGCAGCAGCTCGGACTCGCGCTGGGTGAGCTGTTCCTTCTCGGCAACCGGGATGGCCGGCTTGCGCGTCGCCACCGGCGGTGTCTGCGCGGCATCGATGATGCGCGTTGCATAGGCCGACAATGCCGGGTCGGTCTTTGCCTGTGCCGCGCGCAGCCGCATCAATGCCTCGACGACGGGCCTGCCCTCATCGACGAAGGAGCGGATGAAGCCGGAGGGCTGGGCAAGGCGCAGTGCTTCGAGCAGATGCCGGTCGGCCTCGCGCTGGTCATGGCCGGCGCTCTTGGCGCGCAGGATCTGCGCCAGTATGTGCCGGCGCATGCGCCCGCTGCCTTTCGTTCGCTCCAGCAGCGCGTCGAAAATCGCCGCCGCCCCTGCGTAGGATTTCTCCGCCGTCAGCAGCCGGCCTTCGGCGAAGAACTCAAATTCGTTGGCGACAGTTGGGACGGTCTCGGCGCTTTCGCCGCGATGCTGGCTCAGCAATGCGCGTGCCTCGGCGACGCGGTTCTGGTCGAGCAGCAGCCGGATGCGATCATGCACCAGCACCGAAGCGAGGCGGCGGTAGACGGAGCCGCGCACGCGCTGGTAGACGCGCTCCAGCATGTCCAGGGCCGCGTCGCCCCGGCCGGTCAGCTGCAGCACGCGGGCATAGGTCGGCACGCTGGCCAGGGGATAGACAATGACCGCGGCACCCTCGATCAGCGGCCCGAGATTCTCGACCAGCGCCAGTGCTTCGCCGGACGCGTTGGTCTCGTAGGCGAGTTCGGCAAGCAGCGTTCCGGCGAGCGCCTCGGCATAGGAGTTCGCGCCGATCCGCGTCCTGGCTTCGATGATCGCGTTGCGCAGCAGCCGTTCGGCGGCCGGCAGCCGGCCGGCCGATCGCTCGATGACGGCCATGTAGCAATTGGCGATGGTGACGCCGAGCAGGCTGCCGCTTCGCTCATGCGCCTTGCGTGCAGCGTCCACCGCCGCGCGTGCCCTTTCGAGGTCGCCCAGCGCATAGAGATTATAGCCGATGACGTTCGCGGTCGCGCCTTCCATGAACCAGGCATCGGGCGCGATGATGCGCAGCGCGGCCAGCGCGGTGTCGCGTGCGTCCTCGAACTGTTCCAGCGTGCTGTGGACCGCAGCGGCAAGGACCTCGAGTTCGGCCTCGATCGTGGTGCCGGTCAGCGTGCCCGGGTCATTGCTGTCAGTCGGCCCGGTCTCGACCAGCTTGCGCGCGTTGGCGAGCGTCTGCTGGGCAATCTCGGGCTGGCTCGAGTGCACTGCCAACCACAGCACGACAAGCTGCAGCCGGATGCGCTGGTCGATCAGTTTCCTCGGCAGCAGCGCCAGCAGCTGGCGCACATAGAGCAACTGGCACTGGGCGATGAGTTCGAGCGCGTTGTTCTCGACGAACACCGCCGCGCGGGCCTGGTCGCCGGCGGCGAGCGCATGGCCGATGGCCTCGGTCAGCATCTTGCGTTCGCCGAACCATTCCGAAGCCGCCAGATGCAGCGGGGCGATCATCTCCGGTTCGCGCCGTTCCATCTCGCGGCTGAGAAAGTCATGGAACAGATGATGATAGCGGAACCAGCGCCGCTCCTCGTCGAGCGGCACGAGGAACAGGTTGCGGGTCTCGATCTCGGTGATAGCAGCCTCGGCGTCCGCCGCGCGTATCACCGCCCGGCAGGCCTCGGCGCTGAAACGTTCGAAGATCGAGGAGTAGAGCAGGAACTTCGCCAGTGCCGGCGGCAGTTCCAGGAACACTTCCCCCATCAGGAAGTCGGCGACATTGCGGTTGGCACCGGTGAAATTGCCTATGACGGTTTCGGGCGCATGGGCGGCGCTGAGCGACAGCGAGGCGAGCTGCAAGCCCGCGGCCCAGCCTTCGGTGCGCGAGCACAAGGTTTCCACCGTGCCGCTGCCGATCGAGAGGCCAAGCTTGTCGTTGAAGAAGGCTTTGGCTTCGGACGAGGCGAAACGCAGATCGTCTGGGCCGATCTCGAAGACATCGCCGAGTACCCTGAGCTTGCCGAGCTGCAGGTCGGGCAGGTTGCGCGAACCGATGACGAAGGCGACGTTGGCGGGGGCCTGCCGTGTCAGGCGCTCCATGAACCGCTTCACCGCCGGTGCTTCGATAGCGTGATAGTCGTCGAAGAACAGAGTGATGTCGGCATGGCGTGCCGCAAGACCCGCCACAAGGGCCGCCAACACCACGTCAAGCTGCGGGATCGGGCTCGACTGGAAGGCGAGATCGAGCTCGGCTGGGTTCTGCACGAGATGGCGCAGCGCCCCAACCAGATGCGACAGGAAGGCGCCTTCGTCATTGTCCGTCGCTTCGCAGGACAACCATGCCGTCAGCCGGCCGTGGCGCGCGACCTCGGCTGCCCATTGCGCCATCGTCGTCGACTTGCCGAAGCCGGCGGGCGCGGCAAACAGCACGATGCGCGTGTCGACATGCCGCTCCAGCCTCGACAGGATGCGCTCGCGCCGTACCCACCTCCGGTGGTGGGGCGATGCCTGGCCCGCGGGTTGCGAAGACGGTCTCATCTGGCGCCGGGCACCCATTCCGTTTCGATCAGCGGAATTTGCGGCGCGCAATCGCGCGGCAGGGTTCCCTTGATCCGCGGATCGTCGGTGATCTCGAAGCCGGCCGCGAAGGGTTCAAACCCGCAAGCCCGGTAGAAGCCAATGACGCTGTGATGATCGATGCTGCTGGTGTGCAGCCAGACACGCTCCGGCTTTAGGCGCCATGCCTGATCGAGCGCGCCCGCCATCAGTCGCTTGCCAAGGCCTCGGCCGGTCAAGGAAGGGAAGAGACCGAAATAGGTGATCTCGATCTCGTTCACGTCGGCGACAGTGAATTCGGCCATGCCGACATGGCTGCCGCTTTCATCGTGGCCGTAATAGAGATGCTGGCGCGGGTCGGCGAAATGCGCCGCGATGTCGGCGTCCGACATTTCGGCGGCGCGATCCCACAGCCAGGGAGCGCCGATCTCGAGAAAGACCGAACGGTAGAAGGCGGGCTCGGGGTTGGTGACGCGGGTCATCGCCAGCGGATGCGCGAGACCCTGCACCGGCGCGCGCACTTCCATCCACGTCACCGCATTGACGATCTTGCCGGCCGGAATACGCCGGTAGCCGGACGCGAGATCGGTGATTTCATCCGGCAATGTGCCTTCGGTGACTTGCATCTGTCCTCGATCTTCCGCCGCACGGCCTGCCGGCATGTCAAGAAGCTGATGCCAATTCTGCGGCCGACTGCCAAGAGGCTGCAGGGGTGGGCCATAATTTTGGCCGGCCTGTCTTCTTGCCTTTTCGGGAAATGGCATATGAGATATGATACACCATTCACAGGAAAGCGGAATATCATGCCTGGGCGAATTGCGGATGAGGCCATTTTGCGGGCGGTCGACGATGGTTTCGACCGTCAGCTCGCCTTTATGGCCGATCTCGTGCGCTTTCCCTCTCAACGCGGCGGGGAGCATGCCGCGCAATCCTTCATGGCGGCGGCTTATGAAGCCGATGGCTATGCGGTCGATATGTGGCGTGTCGATGTCGACGCGATCCGCGACCTGCCCGGATTCTCTCCCGTTGCGGTTTCCTATGACGACGCATTCAACGTCGTCGCCACTCACACGCCGAAAAACGCCACCGGCCGCTCGCTGATCCTCAACGGGCATATCGATGTCGTGCCGACGGGACCGCTCGATCGCTGGGTCCGCGACCCCTACGATCCGGTGATCGAGGATGGCTGGATGCATGGCCGCGGCGCCGGCGACATGAAGGCTGGCCTGTCGGCCTGCCTCTATGCGCTGGCCGCCTTGCGCAGCCTTGGCTATCAGCCGGCTGCGAAAGTGTTCCTGCAGTCGGTCGTCGAGGAGGAGTGCACCGGCAATGGCGCGCTCGCTTGCCTGCAGCGCGGCTACCGCGCCGACGCCGCCTTCATTCCCGAACCGCTGGAGCCAAGGCTGATGCGGGCGCAGGTCGGCCCGATCTGGTTCAGGGTCGAAGTCGATGGCGATCCGCAGCACGCGTCGGGCGCCTTCTCGGCCGGCGCCAATGCCATCGAAAAGGCCTTCCTCATCATCCAGGCGCTGAAGCAACTCGAAATCGTCTGGAATGCGAGGAAGGTCGACGACAGGCATTTCTGCGATCACCCGCACCCGATCCGCTTCAATCTCGGCAAGATCGAAGGCGGCGAGTGGACGTCCAGCGTTCCGGCGCGTTGCGTCTTCGAGATGCGTGTCGCGACCTATCCCGGCCAGAAGCTCGAGGACGCCAGGGCCGAGTTGGAAGCTTGCATCGCGGATGCGGCGCGCGCCGATCCGTTCCTGGCCAATCGTCCGCCGAGGATGACCTATAACGGCTTCATGGCCGAGGGTTACGTACTTGAGGGGGCCGACGAGATGGAAGCCGTGCTGCGGCGCAGCCACACCGCCGTGTGGGGTGAGCCGCTGACGGAACACGTCACCTCGGCCACCACCGATGCGCGCTTCTTCGGCCTTTATGCCGACACGCCCGCAATCGTCTACGGCCCGATCTGCCGCATGCCGCATGGCTATGACGAGGCCGTCGATCTCGACTCCGTGCGCAAGGTCACGCAGACCATTGCGCTCTTCATCGCCGACTGGTGCGGTCTTGAACCCATAAATGCCGAGGTCAGGCCATGAACGCAGCCGTATCGGATGCCTTCGGCGAGACGCTTGCGGAGGATGCGCCTGATGTCTCGATCGCCGAGGCGCTTGCCCTGTTGCGCCGGCACTATGGGCTCACCGGCAGCGCGCGCCCGCTGCCGGGCGAGCGCGACCATAATTTCCATATCCAGACCGAAGGCGAGGGCGAGTTCGTCCTGAAGGTCTCGCATCCGGCTGAAGAGGCCGGCTTCACCGATTTCCAGAACAAGGCGCTCGACCACATTCTGACGGTCGACCCTTCCTTGCCAGTTCCTTCCGTGCGCAAGAGCGTCGAAGGCGAAGCACAGTTCATGGTAGGCGTCGGCGGATCGCCGCCGCGCATCGTCCGGCTGGTCAGCTATCTGCCCGGCCAGCTGCTTTCGCGCTCGCCCACGTCAGCGGCGCAGGACCGCAATCTTGGCATCTTCCTCGCCCGGCTTGGCCGGGCACTGCGCGGCTTCTTCCATCCGGCCGCCGGCAGCGACCTTTTGTGGGACATTCGCAAGGTCGCCAAGACGCGGCCCATGCTGGCGCACATCGCCGATGCCGGCCATCGCGCCATGGTCGAGCGCGTCATCGACGCCTTCGAGGAACATGCGGCGCCGGTGATCCCCGGCCTGCGCGCCCAGATCGTCCACAACGACATGAACTCCTACAATGTGGTGATGGATGCCGCGCGGCCGGAAGTGGTGAGCGGCATCCTCGATTTCGGCGACATGATCCATTCGCCGCTGATCTGCGACCTCGCCATCGGTGCCGTCTACCGCTGGCCGGCTGAAGGTCACCCTCTGGCGCCCGCGGCCCGCTTCGTCGCCGGCTATCAGTCGGTGCAGCCGCTCGAAATCGAAGAGCTTGGCATCCTCTTCCACCTCATTCGTGCACGGCTTGCGCTCATCGCCAACATTGCCAGCTGGCAGGCCGGGCGGTTTCCGGCCAAACGCGACTATGTGCTTCGCCTCATCACCGAGGTCTGGACCTCGCTCGAACGGCTGGACGGTCTATCGCCCGCTGACGCCCGCCGCTATTTTCTCGACCATTCCAAGCCGGAGTAGATGCCCGTGTCCCAGTCCTCGCCCGCAAGTGCCTCCGCCGACACCGGAGTTTCCGCACGAGAGCACGCGCTGCTCGAACGCCGCGCCAGATTGCTCGGGCCGACCTATCGCGCCTTCTACCGCAACCCGATCCATCTGGTGCGTGGCAGCGGTGTCTGGCTCTACGATGCCCAGGGCCGAAAATACCTCGACGCCTATAACAACGTCGCCTCGGTCGGACACTGCCATCCGCGCGTCGTCGAGGCATTGTCGGGACAGGCCGCCACGCTCAACACGCACACGCGCTACCTCAGCGAGATCATCCTCGATTACGCCGAAAAGCTGCTTGGCACGCTGCCGCCCCATCTCGGCCATGCCATGTTTACCTGCACCGGCAGCGAGGCCAACGATCTCGCCATCCGCATCGCCCAGCACTCCAGCGGCAACACCGGTGTGATCATCACCGAATTCGCCTATCACGGCGCCACCATCGCCACCGCGCAACTGTCGCCGGCGGCGGTCGGGACCAAGGGCGTGCCCGCGCAACACCGGACCGTGGCGGCGCCGGATACGTTCCGCGACGGCGGCCGCGCCGCGCATGATTTCGCCAGAAATGTCGCCGCCGCCATCGAGGATATGCGCGCTCGAAACATCCGTCCGGCGGCGCTGCTTCTCGATTCCGCCTTTTCCAGCGACGGCATCTTCTTCCCCGCTGCTTCTGTCATGCGCGAGGCGGCCGATCATGTCAGGAAAGCGGGCGGCATCGTCATTGCCGATGAGGTCCAGTCCGGTTTCGGCCGGCTCGGCCAGGGCATGTGGGGCTTCGCCAATTATGGCCTCGAACCTGACATCGTCACCATGGGCAAGCCGATCGGCGACGGGCACCCAATGGGCGCGGTGATCGTGCGGCCGAAGCTGGTGAGCTCGTTCGGTTCGAACACCGGCTACTTCAACACTTTCGGCGGCAATCCGGTCGCGGCCGCCGTCGGCATCGCGGTGCTCGACGTGATCGAGGGGGAGGGGCTGATCGAGAACGCGCGCACGGTCGGCGCCTATACCGGAGAACTGCTGGACGCCTTGAAAAGCCGCCACGGCATGGTGGCCGATGTCAGGCACAACGGCCTCTATTTCGGCGTCGAGTTGACGGCGGAGGATGAGGCCACCGCTGCCAAGACCACATCCGTCGTTGAAGCCATGCGCGAGGATGGCGTGCTGATCTCGTCCTGCGGTCCGCGCGGCAATGTACTGAAGATCAGGCCGCCGCTGCCCTTTGCCAGGGACAATGCCGAGCAGCTGGCCGAGACGCTCGATCGCGCGCTGTCGAAATGGTGAGCTGAGCGGTCCGCGCATGCTGAAGCTCGAGCATCAAACCCTCAACGACCGCGCCTATGGCGCGCTGAAGCAGGAATTGATTTCAGGCGGTTTCAGCCCGGGCCAGACACTGGTCATCCGCAAGCTCGCCGAAACCTTTGGCATTTCGACCACCCCGATCCGCGAGGCGCTGCAAAGGCTCGTCGCCGAGCGGCTTCTGGAGATGCAGAACAACCGCTCCATCATAGTGCCCTTGCTGTCCGGGCCCGCTTTCGCGGAACTGACGCGCATCCGCATCGCCGTCGAGGGATTGGCGGGCGAGATGGCCGCCACGCGCATGAGTGAGAGCGCGCTGGCCGACATACAGGTCGCGCTCGCCGGCATGCAACGCGCCATCGAGGCGCAGGACGCCAGGACCTATCTTTCCCTGAACGAGGCCTTCCATTTTGCTATTTATGAGCACGCCGGCGCGCCGATCCTCCTGAACATGATCCGCGATCTCTGGGGGCGCGTCGGACCTTATCTGAAGCTCCTGATGCGGGCCGATCGCTACATTCCGCAGTCCAATGACGCACACCACAGGATCGTCGCCGCGCTCGAACGGCGCAACGGCCCGGCCGTTCGTGTATCCCTTGAACAGGACATCGCCGTGGCGGCCGCGGTTCTCTCCGAAAATCTTCGCACGACAAACTGATCGGACGGCAGGCCCGGTCGGCCTATGCTGTTTCGTCCATCCGGTCGCGCAGCATGCTCCAGCCGAGCAACATGTTGGGTGCGTGTCGCAGCAGGGCGTGAAACGGAATCGGCGCCGGTGGCGCGAAAGGCAGTGGCAACTCGCGGGCGTCGGTTCCAGCGGCCCAGTCGGCCAGTACCTTGCCCATCGCCGTCGTCATGGCGATGCCGCGTCCATTGCAGGCGCGGCCGGCGATCAGGCCCGGGCCGAGGTCCAGGAGGTGCGGCAGGAAATCCGGCTCGACGGCGGCCATTCCCGACCAGCCATAGACAAGCGGGGGCAGGTCGGGCAGGTCGAGACGGGCGGCGAGCCGGCGCCAGATTGTTTGCGGTACGCGTCTGTCGGCACCGGCGCTTAGAATATGCATGCCGCCGCTGATCAGCCGGTTATCGGCATCGAAGCGGAAGGTGAAGAGATTGCGCCTGGTGTCGCCGACGCCTTGCCCCCCGGGAAGCAGACGCGTGCGGATTTCGAGCGGTAGCGGCGCCGTGGCGATCTGGAAAACCTTCAGCGGAAAATAAGTCCGCTGCAGCGACGGATCGAGCGACCCGCCATAGGCGTTGGTGGCGATCAGCACCCTGGCGGCGCGCACCGAGCCCGATGGCGTTGTCAGCGCCCAGCCGTCGGCCACGCGATCAATCGACGTGACACGTGCCTGTTCGAAAATCCGCGCGCCGGCCTTTTCCGCCACATCGGCCAGTCCGCGTGCATAGGCGACCGGATTGAGTACGCCGCCGGAACGGTCCATCCAGCCGCCGAGATAGCCGCGCGCGCCGGTCAGCGTTGCGACATCCTGCCGATCCAGGGTGACGACAGGCCGTCCACGCTGCGCCCATTGTCCCGCGCGTGATTTGACCTTCTCCAGGGCCGCCGGCGAGTGCGCCGGCTGGATCCATCCGTTCTGCACCGCGTCGCAATCGATGCCGTGCTGCCGGATCAGGCCGAAGACGAGGTCGGCGCTGCCGGCGGCAAAATCGATGAGGCGTTCGCCGCGTTCCGGGCCGAGATGGGCAAGGATGCCGTCCGGGTCCATCTTGGCGAAGTTCGGCACGACGAAACCGGCATTCCGGCCGGTCGCGCCCCAGGCGATAATTTCGGCTTCGAGAACGGCGACGGAAAGTCCTTTTCCGGCGGCATGCAGTGCGGTTGAAAGCCCGGAAAAACCGCCGCCGACAATGGCGAGGTCGACATCGAGGTCGCCATTCAGCGCAGGTCGCTGGCGACGATCGTGGCTGACGGCGTGCCAGAGCGAAGCGCCATGC
>NZ_RZSJ01001069.1:0-608 GCF_003998025.1 Mesorhizobium sp. M8A.F.Ca.ET.021.01.1.1 | reverse complement strand
GAACCATCCACCAATCGCGAAGTTTGTCCAAGCGACGGCAGGCCTGGCCAACTCCAGTGGCACGCCGCGATGGCGGCGGGAGAAATTTGGCCGATTCAAGCAAATTTCCGGAACTGCGCTGGATTAACTTGGAATTTCGCAAAGCGTTCAAGATGTTCCTGAATATATTTTTACCAGTTTGGGGAATTTTTGCCTGAAAATCCGGAACTTCCAGGCAAAGTTTTTCGTTGAAAGCCTGATCGTTGCTTCGACGGTCACAAAGCAACAGGGAAGGACCCAATCATGAACATCAAGATGATCTGTCTTGGCGTAATGGCGCTTTCAATGGCCACCGGTTCGGCTCTCGCAGGATCCAACAAGGGAACGTCCGCTCTTGATGATCCTGCCAAGATGAAGCCGTTCTACACGGATTCCGGCATGAAGACGATGGTTGGCAAGGACGCCTTCGTCACAGCCTGGAAGGCGCTGACGCCCGAAGACCAGATGGCTATGAAGACCGCCTGCGCCGACGAGGTCAAGAACGCCAGCCCGACCAACACGCATCCGGAATTCTGCAGCAGCGTGAAATTGAACGGCGGCAGCTGACAACGTGCCGCGGCCTTGGAGAC
>NZ_RZSJ01001068.1:0-610 GCF_003998025.1 Mesorhizobium sp. M8A.F.Ca.ET.021.01.1.1 | reverse complement strand
CAGGAGACAGGCGTGACGACCATCTTGGGCCGTGCGGCGGAGCTACCCTCGGCAGCGCCTTCCATGTTCATGTGCGTTTCCATGCCGACCGGCTCGACAGCCATCAGACCCGGACCGGTCCACTTGGCCGCCAGCGCGAACAGAACCGCGACGGCACTGACGGCGATCAGGGACTGGCCGGTCCGCAAACGAGCTTGATGGGTGATCATGTCGATGTCTCCGAGCGGATTGGTTCAGGCGGGCAAGCGGAAATCGGCGCGCCAGCCGAGTTCCTCGGCCGCCTTTCGCGTCGAGACGGCCTCATTGGATTCGGCAATGTTGAAGATGCCTGGCGCGCCCTTGTCCAGTGCAAGCAGCGCCGCATAGGCAGCCGCATCGACATGCAGCGGCGACGCGCCGGCGGGCGTGTCCGCTCCTGTTCCGGGGCCGTAGAGCTGGCCATAGCGCAGGACGATGCCGGCGAATGGTGCATTGAGCACGGCCGTTTCGAGCGCGATGACCCCGCCGACGCTGATTCCGCGATTGCCGCTCGCGCCGCTATCCAGCGGATCGGCCTCGGCATGCGGCTCGGAGCCTGGCGCGAAGGCCCAGGCGATGCTTTGCGCCACCA
>NZ_RZSJ01001067.1:0-612 GCF_003998025.1 Mesorhizobium sp. M8A.F.Ca.ET.021.01.1.1 | reverse complement strand
GCGGGATTTCGGCGGTGACGTTCTTCAGATTGTTGCCGCGCGCGCCGACAACCTTCAGGCGCCGGTTCTTCTTCGCCTCGCGACGCACGCCGGGCGTCGCTACTTCGAGCGCACCCGACAAATATTTGCCGGTGATCGAATTGGGGTTGGCCATCACCTGCTGCGGCGTGCCCTGGGCGATGATCTCGCCGCCATGGATGCCGGCGGCCGGACCCATGTCGACGACATAGTCGGCATGCAGGATGGCGTCCTCGTCATGCTCGACGACGATCACCGTGTTGCCGATGTCGCGCAAATGCTTGAGCGTGTCGAGCAGACGCGTGTTGTCGCGCTGGTGCAGGCCGATCGACGGCTCGTCCAGAACGTAGAGCACGCCGGTGAGGCCCGAGCCGATCTGCGAGGCCAGCCGGATGCGCTGGCTTTCGCCGCCCGACAGCGTGCCGGAATTGCGCGACAAAGTGAGATAGTCGAGACCGACATCGTTGAGGAAGCGCAGGCGCTCGCGGATTTCCTTCAAGACGCGGACAGCGATCTCATTCTGCTTGTCGTTGAGCTGCGCCGGCAGGTCGGTAAACCAGCGATCGGCATTGCGGATCGACTGTTCCGTCACTT
>NZ_RZSJ01001066.1:0-621 GCF_003998025.1 Mesorhizobium sp. M8A.F.Ca.ET.021.01.1.1 | reverse complement strand
ATATCCAGTGATGTAGGGAAACAGGCGCCTGAGCGGCTTGAGCGAGCGTCGGCGCTCGTCTGCGCTGCTTGATTGCGCCATCTCGCTGTTTCCTCTAGCCGCCTCAGCTTCATGCGCCTTGAATATGCGCTTGCCGCGGCCTTGTGATTCAATTCCGGCTGATGTATAGGCACGCCGATCGTTTTAGAAGCCGTGGCTCCTCAATAGCTGCGGCTTCGAGTTTTAAAAAGAGGCGCATCGACGCAGGCTTATGCCCGTCAGCCGCGCCGGCAAGCCAGGAACCGAGCCATGAAGAGCGCAATCCATCCCGACTACCACACCATCAAGGTCGTCATGACCGACGGCACCGAATACATGACCCGTTCGACCTGGGGCAAGGAAGGCGATACGATGAACCTCGATATCGACCCGACCACCCACCCGGCCTGGACCGGCGGCCAGCAGACCCTGCTCGACCGCGGCGGCCGCCTGTCGAAGTTCAAGAAGCGTTTTGAGGGTTTCGGCCTCTAAGCCGCATCGGGCTTTCGCAGATCAAGAACCCGCCTTCGAGGCGGGTTTTTTGTTGACCAGAACCATCTTCCCCTCCCCCCGTCATAAAGCTGTTCTTAAATATCACAGGCC
>NZ_RZSJ01001065.1:0-621 GCF_003998025.1 Mesorhizobium sp. M8A.F.Ca.ET.021.01.1.1 | reverse complement strand
GCCTCGGGGTTGCTGCGATAGAACTCGAAAGCTTCCTGCTGCTGGTTGGCCGGGAAGCGACGAACCTGCTCGAACAGGCCGCGCTGCAGTTCCTCATCCGACACGGTGACGCCGGCCTTCTCGCCGATCTCGGCCAGCACAAGGCCAAGGCGCACGCGGCGCTCGGCAAGACGCATATACTCGGCGCGCGCCTCTTCCTCGGTCGTCTCTTCGTCGGCGAAGGTGCGGCCTGCGGCCTCCAGGTCGCGGTTGACCTGCGCCCAGATGTTGTTGAATTCCGCCTCGACGAGCTTCGACGGCGCTTCGAACGAATAGGCCGCATCGAGCTGGTCGAGCAGCTGGCGCTTGACCTTCTGGCGCGTCATCGAGCCGAACTGGTTCTCGATCTGGCCGCGCACGATGTCACGCAGGCGCTCCAGCGACTCCAGGCCAAGATTCTTGGCGGTCTCGTCATTGATTTCCAGTTCGCCGGGCTTCGACACTTCCTTGACGGTGACGTCGAAGGTCGCTTCCTTGCCGGCCAGATGCGCCGCCTGGTAGTTTTCCGGGAAGGTTACGGTGACCTGCTTCTCGTCGCCGGCCTTGGTGCCAATCAGCTGTTCCTCGAAGCCCGGAATGAAC
>NZ_RZSJ01001064.1:0-632 GCF_003998025.1 Mesorhizobium sp. M8A.F.Ca.ET.021.01.1.1 | reverse complement strand
CAAGGACGGTGCGGGCGTCCGGCGCTTTTTCGGCCACGGGCGTTGCAGGCTCCTCGGGTGGGCGAGGCGCACGAGGTTTCTTCTTCGGCTTGGGTATCGCCTTCTGGATGTCCAGTGGCGGCTCTACCCGCTCGCTGCGGCGCGGAAACAGAAGGTCGCGCAACGACCAGCCGCGGCTCTGCTGCGGCTGCTCCTGCGCCATGGCTGGGGCGTGGACGGCGCCGGCCACAGCGATGGCGAGCACGGCGAAGGCCAGAATCAGCACCGGCGTGCGACGAACGACCGTCCCGATGCGCGCAGGCCAAACCAATCGCCCCCTCCCTACTCAACTACGCCAGGTTTTATTTTTGCCTGAGCCATTTCAGCACTTCCAAGCTCGGATAGCCATCCTGGGCCAAGCCAACCTTCGCCTGATAAGCCATGATGGCCGTCTTCGAGCCGTCACCGATCTTGCCGTCGAATTTGCCATCATAAAGGCCATGCTGGGAAAGTCGCTTCTGCAACTCCTGCCTTTCCTCGAAGCTGAGCTTGGTGAAAGGTCGCTGCCAGTCCTGCACCAGGCCGTTGCCGCCAGCGATCTCATCGGCAAGCAGACCGACAGCGAGCGCGTATTTGTCGGCATTGTTGTAGGC
>NZ_RZSJ01001063.1:0-632 GCF_003998025.1 Mesorhizobium sp. M8A.F.Ca.ET.021.01.1.1 | reverse complement strand
TCCATGAGCAGCGCCTATGCCGATCCGGTCGTCCGCCTCACGGCGCCACATCCTTGGTTGGGAAGCCGCAGGACGTTCCGAGATTGCGGTAGGCCTTGGTGAAGCCGTCCATCGGAATGCTGGCGACAGCCTGCTTGCCGAAGGTCACGTCGAGCGAGGTGGCCTGGCGCATGGCACGCAGCAGCGCGAGACTGGTCTTAGCCTGATTGTCGACCGTCCAGCTGGGGCGGCCGATGACGCCATCGTTGGAGTAGACCGTGGCCGAAACCTTGACACCGGGATCGCCGAAAGTCGCCGCGATCTTCTTGCCGGTTGGCAGGGTCTTGTTGTCGATGGTGATCAAGATCGCCGGATAAGCATCGGGCGGCAGCGCATCGCCGGTCGAGATCGACAGTGTCAGCGTGGCCGAATTGCCGCTCGCATCGAAGAATGCCGTGGAGGCCGCGCAGGTCTTGTGCGCGTCCTGGCCGGTGTCGAGCGTATCGACCATAGTCGTCCAACGGCCGAAAGTGCTGGTGGCGGGCATGTCCGGAGCGGGCTGCGTCTGCGCCAAGGCAGGCCCGCAAGCAGCCAGCCAGCCGAAGGCGCCGAGTGAGGCAAGACAAAAATCGCGCATCATCAATCTCCAGTTC
>NZ_RZSJ01001062.1:0-638 GCF_003998025.1 Mesorhizobium sp. M8A.F.Ca.ET.021.01.1.1 | reverse complement strand
ATTACTATCTCTATTTCGGCGTTGGGCTCGGCGGCGCCATGATGCATGACGGCAGCGTTCTGCGCGGCGCTTGGGGCAATGCGGGCGAGATCGGCCACATTCCCGTGGTCCCTGATGGCGAGCTTTGCCCCTGCGGCGACCGCGGCTGCCTCGAGCGCTACCTCTCGCTCGAAGCGCGGGGCCGCCGGGCCGGCGGCGACGCCGATTGGGTGGCGCAGGTCGGCCCGATCTTCCGCAATGCCATCGCCATCATCGAGAACCTTTTCGACCCAGAGACGGTCGTGCTCGGCGGCCTGGCGGCGTCGGAGTTGCTCGAACGCCTGGCGGACGCGGCCGAACCGCTGCACAATTCGGTTTCGGCTCGCGCTGATCGCAAGACGCCGCGTGTCATCGTCGCCAGCGGCGGCCAGCATGCCGTGCTGCGCGGCGCGGCGGCACTCGCCGTCTCAGGGGTGTTGTCGCCACGCTTCGGCCAGATGTTCGCCGCCGAACGCGAGCGCGGCCGCGACATCCTTTCGGCCAGGGAGATTGCCGCATGAGCGAACCCCTGCTGGTGCTCGACAACGTGACCAAGAACTATGGCGCGATCGAAGCGCTGAAGGGGATCAGCTTTTCCATCGGCAAGGGCGAGGTGGTGG
>NZ_RZSJ01001061.1:0-638 GCF_003998025.1 Mesorhizobium sp. M8A.F.Ca.ET.021.01.1.1 | reverse complement strand
CGGGCGGCTGCCGCCGGCCACGAAAGATCATGTCGGGAGGAACAAGATGAACAATGACGATTTCCGGCAATGGTCGCAACGCGCCGCCGACTGGGGTGCCGACTATCGCAACAATTTGCGTGAGCGGCCGGTGCGGCCATTGGTCGAGCCGGGCGACATTTTCAGGAGCATCGAGGCGTCGCCGCCCGAAGACGCCGAACCGATGGACAGAATCTTCGCCGATTTCGAAGCCAAGATCGTACCGGGGATGACACATTGGCAGCACCCCCGCTTCTTCGCCTATTTCCCGGCCAATGCGGCGCCGGTTTCGGTGGTGGCGGAATACCTGGTGTCGGCGATGGCCGCGCAATGCATGCTTTGGCAAACGTCACCGGCGGCGACCGAGCTTGAAACCCGCACCGTCGACTGGATGCGCCAGGCGCTCGGCCTGCCAGAGGGCTTTTCCGGCGTGATCCAGGATTCGGCCTCGTCGGCGACACTCAACGCCGTGCTGACCATGCGCGAGCGGGCGCTCGGCTGGCAAGGCAACAAAAAGGGTTTGGCCGGGCAGGGGCGGTTGCGCATCTATTCTTCCGACCAGGTGCACACATCGATCGACCGGGCGATCTGGGTCTCGGGCATCGGCGAGGACAATCTCG
>NZ_RZSJ01001060.1:0-638 GCF_003998025.1 Mesorhizobium sp. M8A.F.Ca.ET.021.01.1.1 | reverse complement strand
GCTTTGGGTTTCGGCCCGATGAAGATGATGCCTTCCGCTTCCAGCGCTTCGCAGAAGGCGGCCCGTTCCGACAGGAACCCGTAGCCCGGATGCACGGCCTGGGCGCCGGTCGCCTTGCAGGCGGCGATGATCTTTTCCGGCACGAGATAGCTCTGCGCAGCGGGCGATGGCCCGATATGAACGGCTTCGTCGGCCATCTCGACATGCACGGCATCGCGATCGGCATCGGAATAGACGGCGACCGTGGCAATGCCCATCTTGCGCGCCGTCTTGATGACGCGGCAGGCGATCTCGCCACGGTTGGCGATCAGGATCTTGGTGAACATGCGGGCAGAATTCCCCTCCGGCGAACGGTTCAGTTCTATGGACTATGTCGCCATGTCTCAAGTACCGCGATGGACGACATGAAAGCCGCGCCAGCGACGCGCCATTGCGCTCTCTGCCGAACCGGTTGTCGAATGGTGTGCTATCTGCGTCAACAAAGCCGACATTTCGTCTCATCTGACAGTTGATGAGCAGCCCAAAACCTGAAAACTTGGACACAAAAATCGCCTTGGAGGAATTGCCCGATGAAAACCCGCGCCGCAGTCGCTGTCGCCGCCGGAAAGCCGCTGGAGATCATGGAGGTCGACCTCGAG
>NZ_RZSJ01000105.1:0-13551 GCF_003998025.1 Mesorhizobium sp. M8A.F.Ca.ET.021.01.1.1 | reverse complement strand
ATCATGTCCTGGTCCCTTGCGGCTTTGAGAAAGGCGTCGAACGCGACACTGTGCCGGCAGGTCCCGGCCTGAGCCTCAGTCAGCAAACGCAATGCCTGTCGATAGGAAAGCGTTTCCTTGTTTTTCCATGCACCATTCATTGCACTTCTGGCATCGGCCACCGAACAGATCGTTCGCGTTTGGTTCAAAAACTTTATCTGCACAGGAAGGAAAGCAGTCAACTTCAACCCTCTTTGCTAGCAAGAAGGTTTGGCAAACTTTAGAGGGCAAGATTGGTTGCATATCACGCGATTTTTTTGGCGGCACGGCGGGTCGTGCGGGAGCAACCTATGCGGGAACCGGGCGGCGTCTTGGAAGTTGTGCGGCCAAGGAGAAAAGCAATGGCCGACGCACAGAAACAACCACAAATGAGCCCCCGCGAGATCGAAGCGCTGGCGCGCGAAACTGGCTGCACCGAAAGCCAAATTCGCGAGATTGTTTCGCTTGTTGGGTTCGACCGCGCCTCCATACTCAGAGAGGCCCGATCGCTGCGACAGTCCAATTGATAGTCTTCGTCAGATCCTCTTGACCCTTGGTTTGCTGCGCGGCAAAAAGCGGGGAGAGCTTCCTACTCGCTATTCATCATCGGTAGCGCGGTTGGCATGAGCAGCGGTCGGCATCGGCGTTGGGGTTGGGTCAATCTTGGCTGGAGAACGATTAACAATCCTCGTCTTGGAGGACGAGCCATTAATCGCCCTGGACGTGGAAGCCACCTTGGTCGAGGCGGGCTTTAACGTCGCCGTAACTGCCAGTTGCGCCGAGGCAGAGTCGATTTTGGAAGATGTCTCTCCGGATGCCGCTGTGCTCGATCTCTATCTGAAAGATGGGCCGTGCATCGCGGTGGCCAAGAAGTTGGTGGGGCGCGGGATCCCTTTTGTCGTCCACACTGGCTATCTTGGACCCGATCGCGACGAGATATTCGCCCATGGCACGGCGATTCAAAGCCCTCCGACCCTGCCCATCTCCTCGCTGCGGTCCAAGCGTCGCTTGGATCGTGACCACCAGAGATGTTGATCGAATTACCACAGGGCCTATCTTATGCCGGCTCGGCCTTCAGGCTTGCCAACAGATATTTGCCGCACGACATTGCCCTGCGTCAATAGGACCATAATCCACGGAATCAAGCTGTCTTGCGGTTGGTGGAGGTGGCCTTTTTTTTGGGCGCTAAACCTTCCTGTTTGAGGCTCTTCTTCAGAACGTCGGCGAGATTGATGACATTCTCCTTCGGCCGCGGGGCCGCCTTTGGTGGTTTCTTACCCTTGCGTTTGGCGTCGATCATGGCGATCAGCGCGTCCTCGTAGGTGTCTTCGAATTTCGAGGGGTCGAATGTCGTCACCTTCTTGTCGATCAGCATGCCCGCGATTTCGAGCAGTTCAGGATCGTATTTGGCCTTCGACAGGTCATGGAAGACGCTGTTTTCAGACACCATTTCATTGTGGTTTCGCAACTCGCTCATGACCATGCCTTTGTCGTAAGGCTCGATCAAAACCTCACGGCCGCGCTGATACAGGACAATACAGGATCGCGCCGCCACACCTTTGTTCTTCATCGCGTCGCGGATGACCCCATAGGCCTCGAGCGCTGCTCCGTCGGCCGGGATGAGGTAGTAGGGCTTTTCCAGATATCGGGTGTCGATCTGGTCCAGCGAGACGAACTCGCCGACCTCGAGCGTGTGGTCTGTGGTCAGCTTTAGCGCCTTGATGTCGTCGGGCTCCACCATGACATACTCATCCTTGGAGATCTCAAACCCCTTCACCTGATCGGCCGGATCGACCGGCTCTCCCGTCTGCTCATCCACATAGACAGTTTTAACCGGAAGGCCGTCTTTGCGGTTCAAGATCTTGAAGTGGATCTTTGAACTCTCGCTCGTAGCGCCGACAATCTTGACCCCGCAAGTCACCGACCCGACCTTCAGGAAGCCCTTCCATACAGCACGTGGCGCTACCATCTGCATTGATCCTGTTTTGGTAAGGGCCAACGGGTTTCCATTGAAATTGTTCCTCGGCAACAGGCTCGGACGGCGGCTAGGAAACACACCAACGCCAGGTGTCCGCGCTAACAATGATGCCTCACCCATTTGGAACGCTTTTAAAAGTCGCAAGTTCGCCAACAGCAGCGAATTGTCGAGGTTCGCTGTGTCGGGCGGCAAAGCCCGGCGAGCCCGCCAGTCGGTGTCCTCCGTTGGCGGGCTTTCTGTTTACCGCCGATGGGCTAGTCCATACAAGTGGTTGGATTCCTTAAGAATACTCGTCCGCCGCCTACTCAGGGAGGGAACCTAAACATCCAAACGCCATTAATCTGGCGCGAGCAAGCATGTTCGCGATCCTTCGCAAGGGTAGACGACAAGGTTGCCTTCGTCCTTCGACTGATCCGGCATCGATCACCGGTCTGGCGGATGGGCCACGAAGAGATGCCGCGGATTCATATTTGACGAAGAGGACTTCGCTCGGATTGAAGCCGTTGCAACTGTGAAGGCCCGTTGGACAGTTTGCAGGCGCCGAGGGGACTGGCGTTCCGTCAAGTGTATTGAAAAAGGCGAATACAGTATGGACACCGGCATTATCGCTGCAAGCGCGCTTTCGCTCATGCTCGCCGTCTTATGCGTTCTTGTGCACTACGAAGCCTTCAAAGCCGTTGCGAATTCCGCAAAGAGTGTCGAGGAAGCTGGATTTCCAAGTCGAGGCCGGTTCCTGGTCGTGATTTTCGGCGCGCTTGCAGCGCACGCGTTTGAAATTACAATTTACAGTTTCGTATTCTGGGAGCTTCACGGGTACGGGTTGCTGGGACGGATCGTCGGCGAGGTGTCCGGCGGGTGGATCGATTTCCTATATTTCTCGATTACGAACTACACGACACTGGGCGTGGGTGATATCCGTGCGGAAGGATCGATCCGCCTCATAGCGTCGTCCGAAGCCTTGACCGGATTGGTGCTGCTCAGCTGGACCGCTTCGTTCACCTATCTCTCCATGGAGAACTTTTGGCGGCGACGGCCGTAAGCCGATAAATGTCGAGGCAGCGCCTCAACGGCAGCCCAATCCGGCTTGGGTCTCAGAGCGCCGTCACGGGAGGGTTTCGTTCGAACCGCATCCAACCGTAATTTGGGCACTACAGATCGGGTGTGGGATCAAATGATCGACCAAGCCACGGTGACGCGGCTGACCCCTTCTATGCCTTCTTCTTCGCGGCGCGCGGATTCTGCCCCGTGGCACTGCCGCTCTTGGCATCTTTTGAATGGGCAGCGATCGCGGGACCGGCACCCGTCGCCTTGCGCATATCTCCGGACGGCTTGATGTTTGGCGACTTCCTGCCTGTCCAGCTTGAGAAAAGTTTGCCAAGGAAACCCATTGTCATTCTCCGCTGATTTTGTGATGGAGCTCGTCTCTTCCAGGAAGCTCCGTCGCTAACCTTGGTTCCGCCGGATGGAATCCCGCCGCAGAGGTGACACTAGTTTTCGTTAGCCGACTGCAGACCAACATTGGTCTTTGCCTGCAGACAAAGGGACCGAAACTGTTCGACCTCACTCTCGGTCAAATGCTCGATACCGATAAAATCGTTCTTGCCAGCGCCCGAGCGGATCAGCTCATCGAGCTTTGCCTGAATGGCCGCGCCGTCACATTCTGAGTATTCTGAATAAGGAAGACCATCAGAAACGTAACGATCGTCGTGCCTGTGTTGATCACAAGCTGCCAAGTCTCGGAATAGCCGAAGAGCGGGCCGCAAGCGGCCCAGATCACCACCGCGCTCAGGCAGAGAGCGAAAGCCCACGGGCGGCCCGTCGCATGCGCCACGGCCCCCGCCATGCGATTGAATAGTTTTTCCATGTTGGGAAGATCATGATGCGAAGAACCCGGCAGTCGACCGCTTTGGGGCGTAGGAGATGGTGAGCGAGTTATCGTGCCTATCATGGCCAGGCGGGCGCCTGTGCCACGACGCTTACGGCCGAATCGGCGAGCTTGGTCTGTTGGTCTCTCTTCGCCGAGCGTGAGGTCCAAAAGTGTAACTGCCTCATCCATTCCGGGCTCAGCGGTCGAGATGCGCATCGTGCCGCAGCGCGAAATCTCGCGGTGCTCGACGGCTTGTGCTATCGCCAGCAGTTCGGCATCCAGAGCCGGCGCCGTATATTCCTCCAAGAGTGCCGAGCCTTCATCGGTAATTCCCATGATGGCAGCGCACGTCTTGGCCTGGGGCTTCTTGTCGACGATTTCGAAAATCTCCTCCAGTCGCGCCACATGCTCCTGTGTTTCGCCGTGATGTTTCTCGAATGCTGCCTGTAGGTCCTGGCTTAGCGCCGCCGTCGCCATCTCTGGCTGTGTCGAGAGGATGTTCTTTTCGGCGAAGTAAATGTCCTTGAGCGTGTCGTGGAAAAGTTCGCTCAACCCTTTCCTTGTGGCCGCCTTGGTAATCGCCATGATGTGAATATCTCCGAGAACATAGGCCTGATGATCGAGGCCAAGGACCAACTTCGCGTCTGGCATGTGGTTCCGGAGCGGATTCAGACAGGAAACTTAAGCGCCGTCGCGACACACCCGCTAGCCCGGTGTCAACCTGCCGTCGCCGCCACAATCGCAACACTCGCACAGCCAGTTTCATTCTTGGCCGAAGGAACTGCCGGTCGCGTCGCAGGTTTGGAGAGCTGACCCTGTGCCGCAAACATGCAGCATACGACATCGCCTTCCTTCACCGTCAGATGCCGAGGAGCACGCCATGCAAGTTGTCCGTACCGAAGTTTTTGACGCTGCCGCCCCCAACGGCCAGCCCATCCTTCGCGTCGTATTTTGCGGCGAAGGGGGTGAGTGCGTGACGGTGGACATGGCAAACCCAGATGGCTCCGCCGCCGTGCAAGCCGCATTAGATCGGGCGAAGGCGATCCTGGTCCAAACCGCGACCTTCGATCTGGCCGCCAACGACTACGATGCGAACAGCAATGGCAATTTTGACGAAATCGCCGTGACCTCGATAAGCGATGCCGCCGGCGATGTGTATGTCTTCGACTATCGTGATGGCGAAACCAGTCGACGGATACCGCCATCGCGTTTGCCGAGCTTTGACGCTGCCCGCGCCGAAGCCATCCGTTGTGCCATGGATATCCTGGCGGATCTGCAGCCAGGCACCGACGACCTTACCGGCTGGCTGGTCCGGGTTTCCAATGAGAAGGGTGATGTGCTCTGTACGATCGATGTGGCGGAGGCCGAAGCCGCGCGGCATGCAATCCAATAAAGACGACTAGAGGCGTTCGCGCCACTCGAGGCCGTGACGTGGTCCTGGCAATTGGGTTTGCGGGAATTCTGTTGTGGCCACGCTAGAAGAGCTGACGCGCTTTTCCTCGCGGCGGCAGCGTTTATGCAACCAGTTCGGCTCAAGACAGTTTTATGCACGATTTCATGCGGTCCCCTGTTTTGACGGATTCTGCCGACGGCTTTCATGGACACTGCCATCTCGTGGTTCTCGCAACCTAACAGCCAGGCAGGCAAGAATGGCCTACTGCTGATTGCCGACAATTGCGATGCTCTGGCCGTACGTGTCCTGACCGCAAGGGGGGCGCAGCGCACGCTCGATCTGATGTATTATCTATGGCACGACGATCATACTGGCCGTTTGCTGATGCACGAGGTGCTGGCTGCGGCTGATCGAGGTGTGAGCGTCCGCCTTCTTCTGGACGACATCAATACGCGCAACGACGACGCTTTCTATTTGGCGATCGATAGCCATCCCAACATCGAGGTGAGGCTTTTTAATCCCAGCGGCACGCGAACAGGAATCGTCCTGCGTGGCGTGGAGGTGGTTTTGCGTTTGTTCGCAATGACGCGCCGCATGCACAATAAAGCTTGGATCGCGGACAGCGAGGTCGCCATTGTGGGCGGCAGGAACCTCGGCGATGCTTATTTCGACGCGGCTGAAACCAACTTCCGCGACCTTGACGTTCTGCTCGTCGGTCCTGCGGTCCAACAAACCAATGAGATATTCGAAACGTTCTGGAACAGCGAATCTGTCAGGCCGGTTCGAGCCCTGCATCCCGCCGCTCCGGCCGCTGGTTCAGCAAACTATCCGGGTGCGGAAGCCAGCGAGGGGCTCCTGGATCGGATAGCTGCATACTCAACGATCACCCAATACATTGAGGCGAGCAGTGATGTCGTCTGGACCGAACACGCGCGTGTGATCTCCGATCCACCAGAAAAGGTGCGCGGTCGCAAACGAAGGAATTGGCTTCTTCGGGAATTGCGGCCGATCATCGAGTCGGCAAGGGAGCATCTTGAGGTCATAACGCCCTATTTTATCCCCGGACGAAACGGAGCGTCGATCCTGTTCGACCTTGTTGGCCGCGGCACCGAAGTGCGCATCCTTACCAATTCGCTGGCAGCAACGGATGTAGCCGCGGTGCACGGCGCGTATGCCAATTATCGAAAGGATCTGCTTAGGGGCGGCGTAAGGCTGTTCGAACTGCAACCCTTTGCCCGGCAACCCAAGATCTCGGTTTTTGGGTCAAAGGGGGCAAGCCTTCATACCAAGGCTTTCACCGTCGACGACAGGTTAGGTTTCGTTGGATCTTTCAACTTCGATCCGCGGTCGGTGACCCTGAACTCGGAAATGGGTGTGCTCTTCGAAGACGAGCATCTGGTAGCACAATTAAGGCAGCGCTTTCAAAACGAGATTTCGCCGCAGACCAGCTACCAGTTGAGCCTGCACCACAATCAGCTTCGATGGACCGGTGCATTGGACGGTGAGACGCGCCAATTTGAAAGCGAACCTGAAGCCAGTCTCTACCGTCGACTAGTGGCAGCGGTCGTGCGTGCCCTGCCGATCGAGTCGCAACTCTAGAAACCATACGTCTCGTCAGATCCAAATAGCGATTTGTATCTGCGTTGAAGACAGCCAGACGGCTTCACCTTAATTGGCGGTTTGGCGATGCAAAAACAGGCTGGCTGTTAGCCAGGAGCATTCCGAGTACAAGGGAATGCCGCCGCGCCTGCAAAGCAGGGCGAGCAACCGCCCGGCTTGGCCGACACTCTTATCTGTCTCATCGTCTCCAATCTTTCGCGTCGGTTCCTCGCCAGGCGAGGGCAGTTCCATGGTGGTCCGTAGCCAAGACCTTTGCACGCTGGGCAGCCCTTAGGTGCGGGCTCATCCGTGATCTTGGCATCGGCGCTGTGATCACCGCGCTCCTGCTCACAGTCGGATTTGATCTGCTGGTACATTGGCACGAGCGCCGTCGCTTCCTCCTGTGGCGCGCCAGGTCACTGCTCGTCGTGCTGTTCTGAAGCACTATTTTTCGGAGGTTTTTTTGCTCTGCGCGGAAGCCGCGCTTATTCGGCTCGGTAGCCGTGCCGACAGGTTGGCCATCGCCATGACAACGATCAAGATAACTGACAAAGCAGATCGACTCTCTGCATCTCATTCTCGCGGCACGGGTGGGGCCGCTATTCAGCAGGGGCGTCCGAGTGCGATGCAATTCCCACCTCGTCTCCGTCTCCGTGAACGGCGTCGCGATCCCAGTCGTTTGTCTTGTCCGGTGTCTTGGCAGTGGCTTCGTCGGTCGCCTTCTTCTTGTCCTTGCGTGGTGACGGTCCCAGCATATCGTTTGATGAGTTCGGTCCCATTCTCGTGTCTCCGTTGCAGTCGAAGTCGAAACTATCTGGCGACGCTACGGTTCCCCGCGCACAGTGACCTCAGTTGGACAGCCACCGGTGCCCTGCGCGCTGCCGCCTAAACTACCGAGGAAGTAGCAGCCCGGTCGTTTCTGGTTCTCGTCGGCCCTCCGGCGTCGGTCAGCTCTCGTTGGCGAGGAGCGCCGCGCAGACGTCGCTCAATACCCTGGGCAGGACATCGAACGCATAACCAATATGCAGCCGTTCCAGCGGCGTATGATAGTCGCGGCCCCATGGGCCGATGTTGATGGTGGGGATGTTGGCCAACGCGTGTGTCTTTGGCCACCGCACACCTTGTGTCCACAGCGGCGTGTTGCGACCGACAATGTCGAGACCGTCAGCCGCGACCTCGCCAAAGAAGCTCATATCCGAAATACCGGCGAAGTAGTCGGTGCAAGTGATAGTCGTGCCGTAAAGAGCCGCGGATTCGGTTGCGAGCCGCTTGACTATTGTCTTTAGACGGCGAGCCCCAGGCGCATCAGAAAGGCTTGTGGCCAGATAGGGCATAGAGCCGAATCCCGTCACGATCGCCGGGCCGGACAAACGGCTGAGGCGCCAGGCCTCTTGCGTTGCAAGACGACACTGCTCCGACAAAGGCAGATCGACGCGGGCGAGGTCGGCGGTGACCTCGGCAAGCCGTGATCTGTCCTCGATATCGAGACGGTCCACAACCGCTTCGTAACGATACAATGAGATCGAACGGCCGCCACGACTGGCGCTTCCGTCAGTAGGCCGCCGCGCCAATGCCTCCAGACACCCTCTGGCTGCTTCGAGGCAGAGCTGGTCGAAACGTGCAAGAACCTCGTGTGGAGCGCGCCGGTAGCTTAGCACGTTGAAGGTGGCGAAGGCGGTTGCTGGCGTCGTAACATCGTATGCGGCTTTCCCATCTCGGATGCTGAGCAGACTGGGAGGAGTTGCGGACAGCATCTGGGAAGTTTCAGTCAGCTCGGCAGCCCATTCCAGCCGGGCAGCGATCGCGGCCGCGATCGTTGCGGCATTGAGCCCGTTCAACGGAAAACCACTGTGAGTGGGAATGCCGACGACGAATGCGGTGGGAAGCAACTTTCCGACCGTCCCCAAAGCAATGACGCGGCCCTTGCTGCCATCGCCGTCGTCAGCGATTGCGTCGAGATTGATGGCCGCCAGAATCTGCAAGTCGTGTTCGCGCTCTAACGCAGGCAGCATTTGCACGGCCTTACGGGCGCCCGCCGAATTATTCTCCTCATCGGGCACGGCCAGGAACAGCAAATTGCCGGCAGTGCCCCCACCGTTGGCAAAGACATTACAGACCGCTAATCCCGCCGCCAGACCTGCCTTCATGTCGAGCAAACCCCGTCCAGCAAGAAATTGCCCGGTCTCGAGATCGGTCCTCGCCAGGTTGCCCTGATCTGTCTCCACCCCCACCAGGCTGCTCGCCAAGGCCGGAGTCACTTTTGCCGGTTGCGTGGCCAACGCTTCCAAGTCACCGTAGTCCCGTGTCGACACGGTGTCGTAGTGGCCTGTCAGTACGACCGTGCCGCGACCCGCACCGGGAACCAGCATTGCAACGCAGTGGCGACCGTCCCCCGGCTCGACCTCGATGGTCCAGATTTTGGCGCGATCGAAAGGCGGCCTTTCACCCAGGACCTTTGCTAACCATGGCCCAAAAGACTTCTCGTCATCAGTGCCAGTGACGCTTCGCCGTTCGGTCAAGGCGATGGCCCAATCTCTGGCGATGCTAGAAAGGGTGTCTGCGGCTGTAGGATCCATGGTCATCCGACTCAAATGCGGAGGCCGACGTTAGTGGATCGCGCGGCGCCAGCTAAGGCCTGATGTTCAGACGCTGCCATTTTTCCTACATTACCAGCGTAGCCGAGGTTTTCGCCGGGCCGCTCCTAACCACCGCCAACTGGTGGGACCAGCGGCTCCATGAAGAAAGCCTCCAATCGGCGTCTCACGAACACTAATCAGAGCCGCGTATCAGCATGGGTGACGCCTGGGCCTCGAAGAAGTCGATCGGGTGTGACGAGGTTGCCCAGACGCACGTCGCGTAGGCCGCCACGAAGGACACCAAAAGGGCGGTAACAACGGAGAGACGATGCATTCTGGACTGTCCTCTTTGCTGCAGGCCCGTCCACAACCTCCTGCAACCGGATCGGTTCGCCGTAAAGTATTTACCGTGTCGCCATGGTTGACAAAAGGTTTCGAAAACCTGTGGCATTCGCAAGCAGCCAACCCACGCCTGTCTATCATCGGCCGTGCAAACGTTCCGCCGCCCAGGCCTTGTCGTCAAATCCAACATCAGGCAGGCGCAATCATTTTTAAACGACAGGTCATCGCCCGGGAGCCATATTCCCCCACACGCTCACTGGCCCTGTCTGGAGTTTGTCCGATGCTTGACCGTTGCTCGCACAACCAAGCCATCTACCCCGACGACCTGAGCGCACTCAAGCGCGTCTTTGATGAGCTTTGCCGTGAAGCGGACATTTCCCTGGAATCGATTGAGGCCAGCGATATTGCGGCTGAGCTTGTGCGGCTTTTTCAAACCGGCGTTGCCGACGCGACAGTGCTAAAAATTGCAGTTCGATCACGCAATCAAACTCTGCGACAAGCCGGATAGCCGCGCGGCGCACCGCACTGAGTTGAGGGAGCTTCGACCTTGCGAAGGTGATCGAAGCTCCGCATTTCCCCCCGGCTGCGCCGGGCTCCGGCCTTTCAATATAGCGAAGCCGGGCAAGCAAACGCGGCCTAGTCGTCGTTGCCCTGATCGATGACGACGTGTCGATGGTGATGGCGACGGTGACCCATCGTCACGATGACCGTATCCCGGCGGTGATGGCGGTGGCGCCACGCACGCTCGCCATTGTCGTAGAATGCGACATGCCGGTGATGGCGATGATGGAGCCGACCTCCCTCGTCATTATAGACGATGGCGGCGCGATGGTGGTGACGGTGATGCGCCGTGATCACCACGTCAGCCTCGGCGGCCATGCCGACAGCCGGGATGCCAAGAGAAAGCGCCAAGGCGCTCAAGATCAAAGCCTTCATGTTTATAGTCCTGTCTGCTGAAAACGGCGTCCCTTCAATAAAGGAATGTTGATCATTCACCTTTGTTCCCGACCTGCGAAAGGTTGACGAAAAGCACCGCTTTGTTGTGCACATGAATCGCCCGGCCGAGATGGTCTGCGGCTGGAAGAGACAGGCTCTCCTGAATTGATCTGGCTCCGCTCAGCCCGTGGTCAGATCCAGCCGCATCTCCTTGGCGATCTCAAATCCGGCGGCGCGGTAAACGCCCTCGCCGGCATCCGATGAATGGAGGACCGCTTTTGTGCAACCGATGGATCTCAAATAGTCGACCCCGGACCTTACCAGCGCCAGGGCCACGCCATTTCGCCGGGCCGCGGGTTCAACGAACACGCTCCAGATATAACCATGCTTGCGAAACGATGGGACCGCTACGTCGGGGTAGGGCAGACGTTCGACCTGACAGGCCAGTGACCCGACGGCCACGCCATCAACTTCCGCAAGGAAGCTCCCCAATTCGAAATGCCGCCGCCCAGACAAAATGAACTTCGAGGTGACGGCCTCGGCGTCGAGTTTGATGTTGACCGGATCGACGCCATAGCTCTCCCACAACGCTGTGTAATGACGGATCAAGGTTGGATCGTCGACCGGGGTCCCTTTGCGGATGAGGTAGTTCATCGCCTGACAACGCGGACTAGGTCCTGCCGTTCCGCATGTGACACGCTGATCGGGAAGCCCCTCGAAGAACGACGAGCGTACGGTGGCCGCCATGCCGACGAAACCACGCTGCGCATCACCCCAGGTTTATCGGGAGAGGAGACCGTGTTGATGGCTGCGAGGGTGAGCCCGACAGGGAGAGGTGATGAGGCCATTGGCTCGATCATTCTCCCGGGCAAGCCCTGGAACTTTTCCATGGCTCTGACGTTGCGGGTGGCCATCGTTCACAGCCAACGAAGAGGAATATTTCTGTGGGAAGCACGAGCGACAAGGCCTCGGGTCTTGCTAACCAGGCGGTTGGAAAAGCCAAGGAAGGCGCGGGCAAAGCGGTAGGCAATGACAGGCTCAGGGCCGAGGGCGAGGCGCAGGAAGCCAAGGGCAAAGTGCAAAAGGCGGTCGGCGATGCAAAATCGGCTGTCAAGGACGCCACAAACAAGGTCGCGTCCAAGATCAACAAGAACCTCTGAGCGCCGGCTGCCGACCAGAGGGGCCGCCGGTGGGGAGTGGTGTTGGAAAAATGTCTTCCCACCCCACCTTCGACGCGCGCACAAGGCAGAAGCCTCTGATGCGCAACGGTCACCGTCGTCGATGCTGTCGACGAAGAACCGCGAAGGTGGATTTTTTGCGACAAATCAGTGCGTTGTTTAGCTGTGCATAAATGTTTTTGACCGTTGTGGTTGCCGACGAGTCCTGCAAGCTCGCCAGATGATTTCTGCAGGCTTGGATGAGATCATGTTTGAGATGGTGGTCAGCACCATCCGCCACATGCCAGGCCCTTTCTCCGACAAGGTTAACCTCGTCGCCGAGCGCACTCGGGGCGTGATCCTCTTCGAGCTTCGTGTCGATGGGGATCGGCACCTTCAACGCATCGCAGCGCTGGCCTATCCGACCGGGGGCCTCGGACTGATGGCTCTCGACAAACCTGGCCAAGCGGTAATCTCCCATTTTGTGGGTCAGGGTTTCGATGACTTCATCCAGCCCTTGGTTCGCTGGAACCTCCTCACCATGGCTGAGCAGGCTTCCGGCGACTGCCTTGGCGCGACACTTCTGCTGGTCGAAGCGCTCCGTTGCGAAGGCCACTTTCTTTGCCAACCCCGCTGACAAAGATTCGGCATGTTTAGGTCGTTGCCGCACGGCAAAAATCGACAAGCTTTCTCGTGGCGCGCAAACGGCCCGGCCCCGGTGTCGTAGCGATCTTGAATATCACGCGCTCTTCGCCTGGGGTGCAATCTGGGTACTTTTGCAGACGGGCCAGAAGCTTCGAGTCCGGCTGCGCGAACTCGATGGCGATGGCTGCGGGGCCGGCGCCGATCCTGACGATGCCGGCACCGGCGGCGGCTTGTTTCAGCCGGGCCAACTCAAAGAGCAACATCGTTTCTGGTGGCGGAGCGCCAAAACGGTCTTCCAGTTCATCGGCGAAGGCATCGATCTCGGCTGCGCGCTCGATGCGTTGCAGCCGGGAATAGAGGTTGAGTCTGACAGTGGCGTCGGGGACATAGTCCGATGGGAACGCGCCCGAAATTTCCAGGTCGATCTCGGGCTCCAATATTGATCTGTCGTCACCTCGCGCCTTTTTCACCGCCCTTGCCAAGAGGCGCTGATAGAGGCCAAGGCCGATCAGCTTCATATGGCCGGCTTGGTCTTCACCAACCAGATCGCCGGCGCCGCGAAGATCGAGATCGCGCACGCTGATCGGCAGGCCGGAACCGAGTCGGCCAAAGCCAGAAGGGTCGAGAGCCGCGCTCTCGTCTCAGGTGCGATTTCCTTGCCTGGCTCGGTGAGCAGATAGGCCGAGCCTTGGGCTCTTCCTCGTCCGACCCGGCCACGCAGCTGGTGCAGTTGTGCCAAGCCAAATCGATCTGCGCGAATGACGATAATGGTGTTGGCTCGCGGAACGTCCAGGCCGTTCTCGATAATGTTGGTCGAAAGCAGAATATCGCCTTCACCATTGGCGAAGCGAACCATCGCATCGTCCATCGCAGCGGGTTTGAGCTCACCATGTGCGATTAGAAGCGATAAGTCGGGCACCAGATTGCGCAATTCGGTGGCAGTCGCTTCGATGTCAGCGATACGGGGAACGACGCAAAAGCTTTGCCCGGATCGGCGACGCTCGCGGATTAAAGCGGTCTTGATCAAGACAGTATCAAAT
>NZ_RZSJ01001059.1:0-642 GCF_003998025.1 Mesorhizobium sp. M8A.F.Ca.ET.021.01.1.1 | reverse complement strand
ATGCCAGCCTGACCAATCGCCGACGCTTCCACGGCACACTCGCCGACCTGCCGTCGCTGGAAGCGCGCGCCGATCTGTCGGGACCGGTCATGACCATCATCGGCGACGCTGTCGCCGGGGCCAATTTCGAGCGGTCCGAGCCGCTCGCGGCTCACAGGCATGCGCCCGTAGCGGCCACCGAGGGAGTTCAGCCATGAAGATACTGACCGCCAACCGCCTCGGCGACGGCATCGCCGTCTGGTACGCCGATGGCGGCTGGGCCGAGACGGTGGACCATGCAGACCTTGCCCATGACAAGGCGGCCGAGGATCGGCTGGAGGCGATCGGCGCCAAGGCCTATGCCGACAATGAAGTGGTCGACGTCAATCTGATCGACGCGGAAGTCGTCGACGGCGTCGTCGAGCCGGTGCGGTTGCGCGAGAAGATCCGCGCCGCCGGTCCCACTATTCGTGGCGATCTCGGCAAGCAGGCTATACGGGCGGCGTAAGCCAGACTGAAAGTGAAAGTGGGCGGACGCGCCCTGAAAGACGAAGCATGTACCGTTACGATGAGTTCGACCACGATTTTGTCCAGGCCCGCGTCGCCGAGTTCAGCGACCAGGTCCAGCGCCGGCTGTCCGGCGAGATCACCGAGGACCAGTTC
>NZ_RZSJ01001058.1:0-656 GCF_003998025.1 Mesorhizobium sp. M8A.F.Ca.ET.021.01.1.1 | reverse complement strand
CACAAGGCCCTTGACCGAACTCAGCTGGCCGACGAAGCCGGCATTGTCGGCGCCGACCACCGGCACCAGCGGCGCCTGCGATTCGACCAGCGCGTCGACGATGACGTTGTCGATGCCGGAGGTCCACACGCCATTGAACGGCGTGCCGGTGGCCAGGAACGACAGCATCTGCTGCTTGGCCTGGTCCTGCTGCCAGCCGGTGAAGACTTCCTGCGCGACCTTGACGTCGGGGAATTCGGCCAGCGCCTTCTTGAAGCCTTTGTCGCGATCGGAGTCGGCCGAAGCGCCGGCGGCACCGCGCATGTAAAACACCTCGCCCTTGCCGCCCATCTGGCCGAACAGCCATTTGGCGCCGAGATAGGCGTACTGCTCCTGGTTGTTGGAGATGATGTAGGCTGAAGGCTCGGTGACCGCCTGGTCGACGGCGACGACGACGATGCCGGCCTTGGTCGCCTCTTCGAGGCCCGCCTTGATGCCGGCCGGATCGGCGGGGTTGACGACGATGGCGTCGACCTTGGCGCTGATCAGGTTGCGGATGTCCTCGAGCTGCCCGGCGGCATCGGTGTTGCGGTGGGCGATGTTGAGCTTGGTCACTTCGCCGGAGGCGAGCGCCTGCGCCTTCATGGCGCAGACCATCTCCTCGCGCCAGCCATTGC
>NZ_RZSJ01001057.1:0-669 GCF_003998025.1 Mesorhizobium sp. M8A.F.Ca.ET.021.01.1.1 | reverse complement strand
TGTTGACGAGCAGGACGTCGGGAGCGAACCCTAGGACCTCCTCCAACTGGGCTAGGGTATCGACCTCGACTTCGATCTTGACCAGATGGCCGGCGCTGTTTCGTGCCCGCTCGAGCGCCGGGCGTATTCCGCCGGCGATGGCGATGTGGTTGTCCTTGATCAGGATGGCGTCGTCGAGGCCGAAGCGGTGATTGGACCCCCCACCTGCGCGCACGGCGTATTTTTCCAGCGCCCGCAATCCGGGCGTCGTCTTGCGCGTGCAGACGATCTTCGCATCGTGCCCGCGGACCGCATCTACGATCGATGCTGTCGCCGTGGCGATGCCGCTCAGATGGCACAGAAAATTGAGTGCCGTCCGTTCCGCGGTGAGAATGGTCCGGGCGGGACCGCTCACCGTTGCAATGATCTCTCCTTGCGAGACTTCGCTGCCGTCTGCTCGCTTAACGGTCAATTCGACGTTCTGGTCGATGAGCCGGAAGGCGAGCATCGCCAGATCGAGCCCAGCGACAGTTCCGGCCTGGCGCACCGAAAGCACGGTCGTCGCGTGATGGTTCTTCGGCACGATGGCGTCGGTCGTCAGATCACCCGCCCGGCCGAGATCTTCCAGAAGTGCTGCCCGCACCAGGGGCTCAAGCATGATTGCGGGAAGCGGCGAGAGGTTCATTGCTC
>NZ_RZSJ01001056.1:0-673 GCF_003998025.1 Mesorhizobium sp. M8A.F.Ca.ET.021.01.1.1 | reverse complement strand
ATCCTGATGCCTTCAGCGCATTCCTCGCCAAGGCGGATGCGATCGGCCGCGATATCGACGCGGCCAAGACCGCCGGCTTCGCGCCTGACATCGCCGCCGGCGGCAGCTTCGCCGCAAAGGACGCCGAGGTCGCCTTCACGATTGCCGGCGGCACGCTCAGGGCGCCGCCGATCAGCCTTGAAAATCCGGCGGCGACCTTGTCGGCCGACATCACGGCCGACCTCAACGCCAGCACGGTTTCGGCCAAGGGCGCGGTCACCTATCGGCCCGGCGACGAAGCGCTTGCCGGCTCCGAGCCGGCCGTGAATTTCACCGCCGAGGGGCCGTTCGGCGCCGTGAAACGGCAGTTCGACAGCGAGCCTCTGGCGCAGTTCCTGACGCAGCGCGCGCTGGAAAAAGAACAGCAACGCGTCGAGGCGATGCAGGCCGCGCTGCTCGAGAAGCAGCGGCTGCGGCGCGAGGTACGCTACTACGCGGCACTTCAGGATGCCCGCGACAAGGCCGCCGAGGAACTGCGCCAACAAGAGGAAGCGGCGCGCCTGAAAGCGGAGGCCGACGCCAAGGCGAAAGCGGAAGCCGACGCTCAGGCCCAGGCTGAAGCGGATGCCAAGGCAAAGGCCGACGCGGAAGCGAAAGCCAAGGCGGAGGCAGACGCGAAAGCCAAGGCCGATGC
>NZ_RZSJ01001055.1:0-674 GCF_003998025.1 Mesorhizobium sp. M8A.F.Ca.ET.021.01.1.1 | reverse complement strand
CTCGGGCATCGCGTGACCGAACGCTACGCCGACATCCGCTCCGTCCTGCTCATTGATGCCGTGACGCGCATTCCCGAAATGGCTGACAAGCTCGAAGATGTCGCGCGCACGCTGGAGCTGATGACCGGCATCTACGAACAGGCGGCGCGCGCCGCCGCCACGCACCGCCGCCGGCATCCAAGGCCGGAGCCCGGCGGCGACGCCGGCGACAGTAAGGGCTAGGACGCTTAGGCGGGCTGGCTCTGCGCCCTCGCAGCGGTCTGGCTCTGCGCTTTGGTGGTGATGAACACGCCGGCGGTGATGATGACCGCGCCGACCCAGGTCAGCAGTTGATAGTGCTCGCCAAGGAAGATCGTACCGGCAAACAGCCCAACGGCCGCAGCGACATAGCCGATCTGGCTGAGATAGACCGGGCCGCCCACCGCCTGCAGCCGGAAGAAGAAAGCAAACATCGCCGATGCCGAGGCCATCTGTGCCACGACGATGAGCGGCACGGTGCCGAGCTGGGCGAAGGCCTTGCCTCCAAGCAAGGTCAGGATGCCGACGAGCAGCATCGCCGCGGACGCCAGATGGCTGCCGACCGCGAGTTCGATAGGACCGGTTCCTTCCGGCCAGTCGATGGTGCGATAGATGTTGCCGGCGGCAAGGCTGACGGGAATGAGCAGGCCCATGAT
>NZ_RZSJ01001054.1:0-680 GCF_003998025.1 Mesorhizobium sp. M8A.F.Ca.ET.021.01.1.1 | reverse complement strand
TTCTTGCGCGTCTCGCGCTCGGCAAAGCGCGGGTTCGACGCCAGGTCCGGACGTCCGATCAGCAGGCACAGCGTCACGAACTGTTCCTGCTTGTTGGCGGCGATGTTGACGAGCCCGTCGCTGGTGCGGAAGGCGCCGGAGGGAGCCGCGGTCATATTCTCGTTGCCCATCGGCTTGGGATCGACCCCTGCCGTCAGATAGTTGGAGACAGGCCAGCCAAGTGCCGAAAGCGTACATTCGAGCATCGACACGTCGAGGAACGCGCCCTCGCCCGATGTCTTCTGCCGGACCAGTGCGGCGGCGATGGAGAACGCCCCGACCAACCCTCCCAGCGTGTCGGCAACGGGATAACCGACGCGCAGCGGCGCGGTTTCCGGCGTGCCGGTTATGCTCATGATCCCGGAAAGGCCCTGGACGATCTGGTCATAGGCGGGGTTGTCGCGCATCGGCCCGCTCTGTCCGAAACCCGATATCGCGCAATAGACGAGGCCGGGCCGCACAGCCTTCAACACATCGTAGCCGAGGCCGAGGCGCTTCATCACGCCGGGGCGAAAATTCTCGACCAGCGCGTCGGCGCTGGCGACCAGGTCGAGGAAGCACTCGCGATCCGCCTCTTGCTTGAGGTCGAGCATGACGGACCGTTTGCCGGCGTTCTGCGCCAGGAACGATGCGCCCATGCC
>NZ_RZSJ01001053.1:0-681 GCF_003998025.1 Mesorhizobium sp. M8A.F.Ca.ET.021.01.1.1 | reverse complement strand
CCCGGCGCAGCGTGCCCGAGGGAATGTAGGGACGCTGCGGCAGCATGAACATGCGCTTGCCGGGGTGGAAATCGACGCTGCCGCCGCCCCACGGCCACAGGCCCGCTATCGCCCGCACCAGCGTGCTCTTGCCCGAACCGGATTCGCCGGCCACCAGCAGCCGCTCGCCCGGCTGGATCACGACCTCGGTTTCCTTGACCACGGCGGTGCCGTCATCGAGCGACACCGAGAGATTGTTGAGGCTCAGCATCGTGTCATCCTTGGTCTCGCCGCGATTGATGCGTCCGAGCGCGTCGCTCTCTTCCGCGCGTTCGAGCCCGTCGAGCGACATCATCAGCGAGGCGATGCGCCGTGCCGAGGCGTTCCAGTCGGCGAGACGCGGGTAGTTGTCGACCAGCCATCCGAACGCGCCCTGCACGATGGCAAAGGCGGACGCCGCCTGCATGACCTGACCAAGCGACATCGATCCGTCGAGGAATTTTGGCGCACACAAAAGCACCGGCACCACCGGCGCGAACAGGCTCGACCCCTGCGACACCAGAGCCGTGCGCATGTGCTGGCCGGCAAGCATCGCCCACCGCTTCAGCACGCCGGCGAAGGTCCTGTCGATGCCGCTGCGCTCCTCCTCCTCGCCGCCGAGCAAGGCGATGCTCTCGCCGTTTTCACGCACGCGCGTCAGCG
>NZ_RZSJ01001052.1:0-686 GCF_003998025.1 Mesorhizobium sp. M8A.F.Ca.ET.021.01.1.1 | reverse complement strand
GTCTGGTGACGCTGTGTTTCGTCGTCGGCGCGGTCATGCTGAAGCCGGATTGGAAGGCGGTCGCGGCTGGCGCCGTGCCCTCTTTGCCGGCGCACGACGCGGCAAACTACTGGTTCATGGCGGTCAGCATTCTTGGTGCTTCGATATCGCCATACCTGTTCATGTTCTATTCCTCGGGAGCGATCGAGGACAAATGGGACAAGAGCTATCTTGGGGTCAACAGGGCGATTGCCTGGCTCGGCATGACCTTCGGCGGCACGATCTCGGTCAGCGTGCTGATCGTATCCGCGCTCGTGCTTGCAACGAATGGCATCGTGCAGGTGGATGATTATCATCAGTTGCCATTGATGCTGATACCGATATTCGGCTTTTGGGGCTTTGTGCTGTTCGTCGCTTCGCTCGGCATTGCCTGCTTCGGCGCGGCGGTCGAAGTCGGGCTGCAACAGGCCTATCTGGTGGCGCAAGGTTTCGGCTGGGATTGGGGTGAGGATCTCAAACCGCGTGACGATCCCGGGTTCAGCACCGTCTATACCGTTTCATTGTTTCTGGCCGCCATTCCCATCATGCTGGGACTCGACCCGCTCAAGCTCACCATATTCTCGATGGCGCTAACGGCCGCCAGCCTGCCGCTGACCGTGGTTCCATTCCTCTTTCTGCTCAACGACGAGCGCTATGTCGGCGCGCAC
>NZ_RZSJ01001051.1:0-697 GCF_003998025.1 Mesorhizobium sp. M8A.F.Ca.ET.021.01.1.1 | reverse complement strand
GCATCAGCCATGCCAGCAGGGCAGCCGGCAGTGCCCACCACTGAAAACCGATGCCGGTGGCCAGTTCCAGCGCGATCGAAACGCCGCCGATCTCTGCCGACATCACCAGGAAGTTGACCAGCAAAGTCGCGAGCAAAGGCCACAGGAAAACTTGAAAGCCAAACCTCTCCCGAATTCCGTCGGCAATCGTGTGCTGGCTCACAGCGGCAAACCGCCCGGCCATCTCGACGAGAAAAATGATGCAGAGCGTGCCGAGAACCACTGCCCATATCAGGTGGAAACCGAAGGTCGCGCCGGCCTGGGCGGCAGTCGCCATCGACCCCACTTCGAGAAAGCCGCCAACGCTGGTAACGACGCCGAGCGATATTTCCAGAAGCTTCTTCATGGTTTCGGCGCAAAATATCTGGCGTAAGCGGCAGCCAGGGCGCGGGCAGCCGCCTGAGCGTCGTCCTGTGCGTTTCGCACCTCGGAGCGACTGCCGGTTTGCAGCCCCGCTTCGGCCCGCGCGACCGCTTCAGACATCCGGCCCACGGCGGCGGCCAACGCGGCCTGTTCGGCAGGTTCGGCTGATCCGACGGACCGGAGTTGCGACTGGACGTCGGAAAGCGTCTTGCCGACGGATTGCAACGTGCGGACCGCATATCGGGACGGCGCCTCGCCTGCCGCCCAGACATCGAGCGTCATCGCGACCGTCTGG
>NZ_RZSJ01001050.1:0-701 GCF_003998025.1 Mesorhizobium sp. M8A.F.Ca.ET.021.01.1.1 | reverse complement strand
GTGTCGAAGGCCGGCGTCGAGGAATGGCCTGAAATGACCAAGGACGAGGTGGCGGCGCGGCTCGCCGCGCTCATCGCCGAGCGGTTGAAAACGATCGTCGTCTGACAAGTGTCGGCGCAAGCATTTACCGCCAACCCCTGTCGCTTGCGGTGACGGTCCAAGCCGTCAATTGGCCAAAAGCTCCGCGGTGCGGGCAAGCGCCCCACCGAAGCCGTTGAGCGGAATGGAAAAGCTTACGACTTGCCCCGTATCCGCCGCGAACGCATCGATCTTGAGCGTGGTGCCGTTCTTGAGCAGCGGCGTGACATTTGCATCGAACGCCACCGGCACCAGGCAGCCGACCACCTGGCAGGTGTTGAACGGCAGGCTGCCGTCGAGCTTCTGGTCGTCGATGGTCAGCGTAACGCCCTTGGCAAGCGCCAGGCCAAACGGCAGCGCAAGGGTTCCGGTCGCATCCTCGCCGGTCTTGCTCGACAGCTCGATCGCCAGCAGCCGCTGGTTGCTTTGCTTGTTGAACTGCTGGTGCGACAGGCTACAGACCTTGTTGGTGCCCGATATCTGGCAATTGACCGTCCAGTCGCCATGGGTTTCGGACAAGGCCGAAGCGCCGCCGGGCAGCTGCGGCGCGTCAGCCGCGGCGGGCGGCGTTGCCGTCACCTTGTCGCTCTTGGTTTGCGCCGCCATGGCCGGCAGGCCTGCGA
>NZ_RZSJ01000104.1:0-13593 GCF_003998025.1 Mesorhizobium sp. M8A.F.Ca.ET.021.01.1.1 | reverse complement strand
GAATGGAGCCATTGCGCCGCAAGGCGCTCATCGACGCGACGATCTCGGCGATCGGCGAGCGCGGCTCGCTTGACGTGACCATGTCCGAGATTGCCGGACGCGCCGGTGTGTCTTCGGCCCTTGCCCATCACTATTTCGGCGCCAAGGACGAGCTGCTGTTCGCGACGATGCGGCACATCCTGGCCGAACTGACCATCGACATGCGCCGCGCGCTTCAATCCACCACCTCCCCGCGCGAGCGCGTGTCGGCCGTGGTCGCCGTCAATTTTTCCGACATCCAGTTCCAGGCGGAGACCATCGCCGCATGGCTCGCCTTCTATGTCGAGGCGCAGCAATCGTCCTCGCTGCGCCGGTTGCTCAGAGTCTACGCAAGGCGGCTGCATTCGAACCTGATGAGCGGTTTGATCGGTATCCTGCCCAGGACCGAAGCCGACCGCGCCGCGGAAGCGACGGCGGCAATGATCGACGGGCTCTACATCAGGCGCGCGCTGAAGGATGGCGTGCCCGACGCCGCGACCGCGATCGCGCTGGTCGAGGACTATCTCGAAACCAAACTTGGCGGACAGCACAAACAGTGACAGCGAAGCGACCCAATTTCCTGATCGTCATGGTCGACCAGCTCAACGGGACCTTTTTCCCGGATGGGCCAGCGGAATTTCTACACACGCCGCATCTGAAAGCGCTGGCGGCGCGTTCGGCGCGCTTTGCCAACAACTACACCGCCTCGCCGCTTTGCGCACCGGGCCGCGCCTCGTTCATGAGCGGCCAGTTGCCGTCGCGCACCGGTGTCTACGACAATGCCGCTGAATTTACCTCGTCGATCCCGACCTTCGCCCATCATTTGCGTGCCGCCGGCTACTACACCTGCCTGTCGGGCAAGATGCATTTCGTCGGACCGGATCAGTTGCACGGTTTCGAGGAGCGGCTGACCACCGACATCTATCCGGCGGATTTCGGCTGGACGCCGGACTACCGCAAACCCGGCGAGCGCATCGAGTGGTGGTATCACAATCTGGGTTCGGTAACCGGCGCCGGCATCGCCGAGACCACCAACCAGATGGAGTATGACGACGAGGTCGTGTTCCTCGCGTCTCAGAAGCTCTATCAGCTTTCACGCGAACAGGACGATGCAAGCCATCGGCCATGGTGCCTCACCGTCTCGCTGTCGCACCCGCACGATCCCTATGTCGCGCGCAAGCAGTATTGGGATCTCTATGAGCATTGCCAGGCGCTGGACCCGGAAACCGGCTTCATCGCGCATGACGAGCAGGATACGCATTCCCAGCGGCTGTACCACGCCAGCGACTATCCCTCTTTCGAGATCACACCGGAGCAGGTGCGTCGTTCGCGGCGCGGCTATTTCGCCAACATCTCCTATGTCGACGACAAGCTCGGCGAGCTCCTCGACGTTCTCACCCGAACGCGCATGCTCGACGACACGATCATCCTGTTCTGCTCCGATCACGGCGACATGCTGGGCGAGCGAGGCCTGTGGTTCAAGATGAGCTTCTTCGAAGGCTCGGCGCGGGTGCCGCTGATGATCGCCGGCAAGGGCGTGCCGGCCGGGCTGATCGACGCGCCGGTCTCCAATCTCGACGTGGCGCCAACGCTTTGCGACCTCGCCGGCATCGACATCGGGTCGATCGCGCCGTGGACCGACGGCCAGTCGCTGCTGCCGCTCACCAAGGGTGGGCAGCGCACGGCACCGGTGTTGATCGAGTACGCCGCGGAAGGCTCCTATGCGCCCTTGGTGGCAATCCGCGAGGGCCGCTACAAATTCGTCCATTGCGAACTCGATCCGCCGCAATTGTTCGATCTCGAAGCCGATCCGCTGGAGCGGGACAATCTTGCCGATGATCCCGCCAATGTGGCGTTGGTGGCCGAGTTCATGGACAAGGTCAGGGCGCGTTGGGACATGGCCGGCTTCGACGCCGCCGTGCGCGAGAGCCAGGCGCGCCGCTGGGTGGTCTATCCTGCGCTGCGCAATGGCGCCTATTACCCCTGGGATTTCCAGCCACTGCAGAAGGCGTCAGAGCGGTACATGCGCAATCACATGAACCTCGACAATCTCGAAGAGAGCAAAAGGTATCCGCGAGGCGAATGATGACAGATCTTCTCGTTCCCACCCTCGATCATCTCATGCAGGCCTATGCCGTCACCTCCCAGGCGACACAGGTCACGCCGCTGCTGGAATCGACGGCACTCGCCAAGGAAACCGGTGCGGCCCGGGTCTTCATCAAGCCGGAATCGCTGCAATGGGCCGGATCCTTCAAGGTTCGCGGCGCCTATTGGCGGCTGAAGCGGCTTTCGCCCGACGAAGCAAGGAAGGGCGTCGTCGCCTATTCCTCCGGCAATTTCGCGCAAGGGCTGGCGGCCGCCGGACAGGCGCTCGGCATCCCGGTCACCATCGTCATGCCGATCGACGCCCCGGCCGCCAAGCGTGATGCGACATCAGGCTATGGCGCCCGCGTCGTGCTGACCGATCATGGCGATCGGGCGCGTGAAGAGGTCGCGGCCGCAAAGGCGCGCGAGATCGCGGAGACCGAAGGTCTGGCCCTGCTGCATCCCTTCGACGATCCGGAGATTGTCGCCGGCCAGGCGGGCGCCGGCCTCGAGGCACTCGACCAGTTGTCGGCCAAGGACGCCAGCGCTGATCTCTTGTTCTGCTCGGTCGGCGGCGGTGGGCTGATCGGCGGCGTTTCGCTCGCCTTCCACTATCTGTCGCCGGCGACCGAGATCATCGGCGTCGAGCCCGAAGGGTTCAACGGCATGGGCTCGTCACTGGCGCATGGCTCGATCGAGACCATGCCGATTGGCCCGAAGTCGATCTGCGACGGGCTGATGTCGCGCCGGCCCGGCGACGCCCCCTTCGCAGCAGTCAAGGCAGCGGGTGTTCGCGGCATCACCGTCGACGACCAGTCGGTGCGGCGGGCAATGAAGATCGCCTTCGAGCGGATGAAGCTGGTGCTGGAGCCTTCGGGCGCGGCGTCGGTGGCGGCACTGCTCGGTGGCAAGGTGGATGTGGCGGGAAAGACCGTCCTCGTGGGTGCAACCGGCGGCAATGTCTCGCTCGCCGCTTTTATTGTGCATATGAACCATTCTTTAAGCGGATTTCGTCATCATTGGCTCCGGCTCCGCCGGCTCGGCCATGGCCTATCGCCTGTCCGAGGACGGCAAGCATTCGGTCATCGTCATCGAATTCGGCGGCACCGATCTCGGACCTCTGATCCAGATGCCGTCGGCGCTGTCGATCCCGCTCAACATGAACCTCTACGACTGGGGGTTCGCCAGTGAGCCGGAGCCGCATCTGGGCGGCCGCGTGCTGGCGACGCCGCGCGGCAAGGTGATCGGCGGCTCGTCCTCGATCAACGGCATGGTCTATGTGCGCGGCCACGCCCGTGACTTCGACCATTGGGCCGAACAGGGAGCGGCCGGCTGGGGTTTTGCTGACGTGCTCCCCTATTTCAAGCGCATGGAAGATTCCGACGGTGGCGAGGATGGCTGGCGCGGGCACGGCGGCCCGCTGCATGTGCAGCGCGGCTCGCGGCGCAATCCGCTCTATGGCGCCTTCGTCGAAGCGGGCCGCCAGGCAGGGTTCGAACTGACCGACGACTACAATGGCGCCAAGCAGGAAGGCTTCGGGCCGATGGAGCAGACCATTCTGGGCGGCCGCCGCTGGTCGGCGGCATCAGCCTATCTGAAGCCGGCGCTCAGGCGCAAAAACGTGAGTCTGGTCAAAGGCTTTGCGCGCCGGGTGATTATCGAGAATCAACGCGCCATCGGCGTCGAGATCGAAGCTCACAAACAGATTCAGGTCGTTAAGGCGCGACGCGAAGTGATCGTCGCGGCGTCGTCGATCAACTCGCCAAAAATCCTGATGCTGTCCGGTATCGGCCCGGCCGGGCATTTGCGCGAAAACGGCATTGCCGTCGTGGCCGACCGGCCCGGTGTGGGCGGCAACCTGCAGGACCATCTGGAGCTCTACATCCAGCAGGAATCGACCAAGCCGATCACCCTGAATTCGGTGCTGAACCCGTTCTCCAAGGCGATGATCGGGGCGCAGTGGCTGTTCTTCAAATCGGGCCTGGGCGCCACCAATCATTTCGAGGCCGCCGCCTTCGTTCGCTCGCAGGCAGGCGTCGACTATCCCGACATCCAGTACCACTTCATCCCGGCGGCGGTGCGTTATGACGGCAAGGCGGCGGCGAAATCGCATGGCTTCCAGGCGCATGTCGGGCCGATGCGCTCGAAGTCGCGCGGCTCGGTGACGTTGCGCTCGCCGGATCCGAAAGCGAAGCCGGTCATCCGCTTCAACTACATGTCGCATCCGGACGATTGGGCGGAGTTCCGCCATTGCATCCGCCTGACCCGCGAAATCTTCGGCCAGTCGGCCTTCGATGCCTACCGCGGACAGGAACTCTCGCCGGGCAGCCATGTGCAGTCGGATGACGATCTCGATATGTTCATTCGCGACCATGCCGAAAGCGCCTACCACCCTTGCGGCACCTGTCGAATGGGCCGGGTCGATGATCAATCGAGCGTCGTCGATCCGGAATGCCGGGTCATCGGCGTCGACGGATTACGGGTCGCCGACTCCTCGATCTTCCCGCGCGTGACCAACGGCAACCTCAACGCACCATCGATCATGACCGGCGAGAAGGCGTCCGATCACATCCTTGGCCGTACACCGCTCGCGCCGTCCAACCAGGAGCCATGGATCAATCCTCGCTGGCAGGCGTCTGACAGATAGGCCATGATCCGGGCAACCGATCGAGCCGCCTCGATAGATTGAGCCGCCCACTTGGGCGCAGACGATTTGGAGATCCCCATGCGCGCCCAGCCCACGGCTTCGCACTATGTCAACGGACGCTATATCGAGGACGAAGGCGGCGCGCCGCTGCCGGTGATCTATCCTGCCACGGGCGAGACCATCGCCATGCTGCGTTCGGCGACGCCGAACGTGCTGGAACTCGCTATCGAGGCCGCACGCGCCGCACAGCCGGCCTGGGCGCGGCTCAAGCCGGTCGAGCGCGGCCGCATTCTGCGCCGTGCCGCCGACATTTTGCGCGCCCGCAACGCCGACCTTGCCCGCATCGAGACGCTGGACACCGGCAAGGCGATCCAGGAGACGCTGGTGGCGGACGCGCCTTCAGCAGCCGATTGCCTTGAATATTTCGCCGGCGCGGTCGCCGTCTTCAATGGCGAAGCGGTCGACCTCGGCGGACCCTTCGCCTACACGCGCCGCGAGGCGCTTGGCGTCTGCGTCGGCATCGGCGCATGGAACTATCCGATCCAGATCGCCGGCTGGAAATCGGCGCCGGCGCTCGCCATGGGCAACGCCATGGTGTTCAAGCCATCGGAAAACACGCCGCTTTCGGCGCTGGCGCTGGCCGAGATCTACTCGGAAGCTGGTCTACCCGACGGGCTGTTCAACGTCGTGCAAGGCTATGGCGATGTCGGCGCCGGGCTGGTCGGCCATGATGTCGTCGCCAAGGTTTCGGTGACCGGCTCGGTGCCGACCGGGCGCAAGGTCCTGTCGCTGGCCGGCTCAGGGATGAAGCACGCGACGATGGAACTCGGCGGCAAGTCGCCGCTGATCGTCTTCGACGATGCCGATGTCGAAAACGCCATTGGCGGCGCCATGCTCGGCAATTTCTATTCGAGCGGCCAGATCTGTTCCAACGGCACGCGCGTCTTCGTGCAGAGCGGCATTCACGACCGCTTTGTCGAGCGGCTGGTCGAGCGAACCAAGAAAATCCGCATCGGCGATCCGCTCGATCCGGATACGCAGATGGGTCCGTTGGTCAACAAGGCGCAGCAAGACAAGGTCGTCGGCTATATCGCGGCTGGCAAGCAGGATGGCGCCACGCTCGCTTGCGGCGGCAACGTGCCGTCGCTGCAGGGCTTCCAGGGCGGCTTCTTCGTCGAGCCTACGGTCTTCACCGGCGTCACCGACACCATGCGCATCGCCCGCGAGGAGATTTTCGGCCCGGTCATGAGCGTGCTGAAATTCGACGGTGAGGACGAGGTTATAGACCGCGCCAACGACACCGAGTTCGGCCTTGCCGCGGGCGTGTTCACACGCGACCTGCCGCGTGCCCACCGCGTCATTGCCGAGTTGCAGGCCGGAACCTGCTGGATCAACGCCTACAATCTGACCCCTGTGGAAATCCCCTTCGGCGGGGTCAAGCAATCGGGCATCGGCCGCGAGAATTCGCTGGCGGCACTGGCGCTCTATTCGCAGCTGAAGTCGATCTATGTCGAGACCGGGGACGTGGCAAGCCCGTACTGATCCCGCCTACTTGTCCACAGTCCCATCCAGATACTGGGTCAGCGCACAGACCAGATGGTAGAAGATACTGGCCGGCACGTCTGACGCCAGCGAGCGGCCGCGTTCGTCGATGCGGTCGATCCAGAGGCCCAGCGGCGCCGGGTCGATGTGCCAGCGGAACAGCCGGCCGACGCGCGCCTCGATCTCCGGCTTGAGATCAGGGCCGCCCGAGCCATCCAGCGCGATCGCCGCCTTGAGCGCTTCGGCCTGCGGCCAACTGCGCGATATCAGGTCGAGCGGCAGGCCCTGCCGCGAGACTGCCCCATAGGCAAGGCCGGTGGCGCGGTTAAGGCCGTTGGCGATCGCCGAGGCATAGAGTTTTCGGGCATAGACGCTCAGCTCGGCCTGGCCGCTTCGATCGGCAAAATCGACCAGCAGCGATGCCCATTCGAAGTGATGGCCGGGTTCGGTCCAGGTTCCCTTCTCTCCCAAGACCGGTTTCCATTCGGCATCGAAATACTCGCCGAGCGTCCAGCTCTCGGGGTCGAAGAAATGGCTGCGGAAGAGGTCGATGATGCGGGCCGCGCGTCGCAGATGCGCGCGCTCTCCGGTCGCCTGGTGCCAGGCCAGGAAAGCTTCGAGCAGATGCATGTGCGGATTGGAGCGCCGCTCGCCGGCCCCATCCGATGTCTCGAGGAACCCCGTCATGCGGCTGTCCTCCAGATGCGCATCGAGGAAGGCGAAGGTCTCCTCGCCGAGCCGCAAGGCATCGGGATTGCCCGACATATGCGCGTGCGCCAGTGCCAGCAGAATGCAGGAATGATCGTAGGCGTCCTCGACCGGGTCGGCGACGGAGCCATCGACATTCAGCGTGCGCACCCAACCGCCCCGTTCGGTGCGGCCCTGCCCTGCCATGAAATCGATGCCATGCGCGATCAGCCGGTCGGCCGGGCCGGTCCAGCCACGTTCCTTGGCAACGGCGAAAGCATAGACCTGCCTGGCCTGGGTGCGCATGCGCTTGGGCTTGACGAGCGGCCTGGTGTCGAAACCCAACGCCTCGTGGAAGCCGCCATGGCGCTCGTCGACGCCTGATGTCGACCATAGCGGCAAGGTCTCCTGGAACAGCCAGTGATGCACGCGCCGCCGCCAGGCGCCGCTTTCGATGACGCGGTCGTGCGCTGGCGTGAATCTGGTTTCCAGCCGTCCCGATTTTTCGAGTTGTTCGACGATCTTCTTGACGTGCTGGCTGTGGCTCACCGGGGCAACGAAAGTGGCATCCGCCGTCGAGACGATGGCAACGTCCTTCATGCCGATCGCCGACAGCAGGCGGCCGTCGCTACGGATATAGGAATTCTCACAATCGATGGCGACGACATCACCGACGACGACGTTGCCTCGCTCGTCAGCGGGACCGACGTCGAGGAGCGATTGCCAGGAGCCGAGATCGTTCCAGCGGAAACCGGCCGGCACCATGGCGATGTCTTTTGCCCGCTCCATGATGGCATAGTCGATCGAGTTCGACGGGATGGCCGCGTAGAGCTCCAGCGGCATATAGAGGCCGGACAGGTCCGATGTCGCCGCCTTGTAGGCCGCTTCGGTAGTGCGCCAGATATCGGGCTGGAATGCCTCGAAGGCGTCGCGCATGGCACCCGCCCGAAACAGGAAGATGCCGGTGTTCCAGTAGAAATTTCCCGCCTTGAGATAATCATTGGCCGTCGCGAGGTCGGGCTTCTCGACGAAGCGCGAAACGTCGAACACCCCGCCCTTCTCGGCCGATACCTCGATATAGCCGTAACCGGTTTCCGGCTGGGTCGGCTTGATGCCGAACACCACCAGGCGGCCGGCGCGCGCCGCCTGCGATCCCGCTTCGATACTTTGCCAGAATTGCCCCGCCGTCGCTATTTCATGGTCGGAAGGCACCACCAGCACCAGGCTGTCGCCGAATTCCGACAGAGTGCGCAGCGTCGCCAGTGCGACGGCGGCGGCGGTGTTGCGTCCCGCGGGCTCGAACAGCGGGCCGCCGCCGGCAAGATCGAGACCGGCCAAGTCGGCATGGACACGATCGGCGTGACGTTCCGAGGCGATCAGGAAGATCGGCGTCTCGCCAGCCGGTCTCGCCGTCAGGCGGCGCAAGGTCTTGGCCAGCATGGAGCCATCGCCCGACAGATCGTGGAACTGCTTGGGATTGTCCTCGCGTGACAGCGGCCATAGCCGAGAGCCAACGCCGCCGCTCATGACAAAACTGACGATCCGCTCGGTCATTCAGGTCTCGCGCTCGGGAATTGGAGGTCGATTGGGTAGCACAGACGCCCTTTAAGCGGTATTTGCCCGATTGGAAATCCGCTCGGCCGCCAGTTCGATAAAGGCCTTCACCAGGGGCGAAAGGTGGCGGCTGCTCGGATAGAGCACATGCAGTCCGCCGGCCGGTGTCGTGTAATCCTCGAGGACGCGCTGCAGGCGCCCCTGATCGATCAGCCCTTCGGCCATCGCCTGGGGCAATTGGGCGACACCGAAGCCGGCGAGCGCGGCAGCAAGCACCGCCTGCATTTCATTGGCGGCGAAGCGCCCGGTGACCACGACCGTCTCCTGGCCTTGTGGTCCATCCAGCACCCAATGGGCGCCCGAGGCCGATGGGCCCGCGATGACGCATCGATGGCGCGCGAGATCCGCCGGGCCTTCCGGCATTCCATATCGTGCGAGATAGTCGGGGCTGGCGCAGAGCAACCTGCGCGCGGCACCGAGCTTGCGGGCGATCAGCGTCGAATCCTGGAGGGTGCCGGTGCGGAAGGCGAGGTCGATACCGTCCTCGACCAGGTTGAGCTTGTCGTCGGTGAGCCGAAGCTCGACATTGGTCTTCGGATACAGCGCCAGAAAGTCGACCACGGCGCGGATGAGGAAATAGCCGCCAAAACCTACCGGGGCCGAAATGCGGATGGTGCCCGACGGTTCCGCCCTCGCCTCCGCCAGACGCAGATTCGCCTCCTCGATCGTGCGCAGCCCCTGGCTGCTTTGCTCATATACAGACGCCCGGCATCCGTCAGGTTGAGGCTGCGTGTCGTGCGCTGCAACAGGCGCACGCCGACCTCGCGTTCGAGCGCGGCGACACGGCGGCTGACCGACGTCTTGGGCATGGCAAGCAGACGCGCGGCGGCGGTGAAGCTGCCGGCCTCGACGACGCGAGCAAACACGATGACATCGTTGAGATCGATCATTGTACTCACCAGTGAGACAAAGTTTTCCAACTATAGGCAGTTATGCATCAATCCGACAGAGCCTAATTTTGCTCCAGGCAAACAAGCCGGACAGAGAAAAAGGAGCAGACGAAATGACCAGCAAACGAAACATTCTTGTGACCGGCGCCACGGGCCAGCAAGGCGGCGCGGTAGCGCGTGCGCTGTTGTCCAGGGCCATCACGTCAAGGGACTGACGCGCAAGCCGGGCAGCGAGGGCGCGCGGCAACTGGCGTCGGCGGGCGCCGAGGTGGTGGCCGGCGATCTCGCCGAAGCGGGCTCGGTCGTGAGCGCCGCAAAAGGCGTCGACACCATGTTCCTGATGGGCAACAGCTATGAGGCCGGTCTCGAGGAAGAGACCCGTCTGGGCATCCTAGCCGCCGATGCGGCGAAGACCGCCGGCGTCGGACACTTGATCTATTCCTCCGTTGCCGACGCCGACAAGAAGACCGGCATCCCGCATTTCGAAAGCAAATATCTGGTCGAGAGGCATATCGAGCAGCTCGGCATTCCCTATTCGATCAGCGCGCCGGTGGCCTTCATGGAGAATGCCGTTGCGCCGTGGTCGATCGGTGCGCTCAACCAAGGCATCCATGCCTTCGCCATGCCACCCAAGCGCGTCCTCCAGCTCGTCTCGCTGGTAGATATCGGCGCCTTCGTGGCCGCTCTGGTCGAGCGGCGGGAAGAAGTGTTCGGCAAGCGCTTCGATTTCGCCGGCGACGAATTGTCAGGCGAAGAGCAGGCTAAAATCCTGTCCGGCGCCATCGGCCACCCGATCCGCTACCAGGAAATCCCGATCGCAGTTGCCCGCCAGCAGAGCGAGGACGCGGCGCTGATGTTCGAATGGTTCGACCGCGTCGGCTACGACGTCGATATCGCCGCCTTGCACAGGGAATTTGCGGAGGTGCGCTGGCACGGCTTTGCCGACTGGGCGCGCGATTTTGACTGGGGCGTGCTGACGGCCGCAGCGCCTGCAGCAGGGCGCTGACCTAGAAAGTCTGGTTATAAGCGCCGACTTCCGGACTGCGGCGCAGCACGGCGTCGACGGCATCGAACATCTGCCGGCGACGCTCGGACGAGACCGGGCTTTCGACGACCACGACCAGTTCCGGCTTGTTCGACGAGGCGCGCACCAGACCCCAGGTGCCGTCCTCGGCGACGACGCGGACGCCATTGACGGTGACGAGGTCCATGATCTTCTGGCCCGCGAAACTGGTACCGTCCCGCTGCATCGCCTGAAAATCGGAGACCACCCGTTCGACGACGCCGTATTTCACATCGTCCGCGCAGTGCGGCGACATGGTCGGGGTTCCGAAGGTCAGCGGCAGCGCACGGTAGAGATCGGCCATCGAGCTGGCCGGGTTGCGGTCCAGCATCTGACAGATGGCGATTGCCGTCACCAACCCGTCGTCATAGCCGCGCCCGATCGGCGGGTTGAAGAAGAAATGGCCCGACTTTTCGAAGCCGGCGACAGCGCCGAGTTCGGCAACGCGGCGTTTAATGTAGGAATGGCCGGTCTTCCAGTAGTCGGTAACGGCGCCATTGGCGCGCAGCACCGCGTCGGTGTTGAACAGTCCGGTCGACTTGACGTCGACGACGAAGGTCGAACCCGGATGGAGCCGCGAAATATCCCGCGCGAGCATGACGCCGACCTTGTCGGCGAAGATTTCGTTGCCTTCATTGTCGACGACACCGCAGCGGTCGCCGTCGCCATCGAAGCCCAGACCGACATCGGCCCCTGTCTCCAGCACCTTGTCCCTGATGGCATGCAGCATCCGCATGTCCTCCGGGTTGGGATTGTAGCGCGGGAAGGTATGGTCGAGTTCGGCATCGAGCGGAATCACCTCGCAACCGATGCGCCGCAAGGCTTCCGGGGCAAAGGCGCCGGCAGTGCCATTGCCGCAAGCAGCGACCACTTTGAGCTTGCGTGTGATGCGCTTGTCCCCGACCAGGTCGTCGAGATAGGTGGCGCGAAAATCGCGGACGAAATCATAGGAGCCGCCGCCTGTAAGGTCGAAATCGCCGGCGAGCACCATCGCCTTCAGCGCGGTCATCTCCTCAGGCCCGAAGGTCAGCGGCCGCGCGGCTCCCATCTTGACGCCGGTCCAGCCGTTCTCGTTGTGCGAGGCGGTGACCATGGCGACGGACTGCGTCTCCAGTGCGAACTGCGCGAAATAGGCCATAGGCGACAGCGCCAGGCCGATGTCCTTCACCCTTGCGCCGGCCGCCATCAGCCCGGAAACCAGCGCTAGCTTGATGCCAAGCGAATAGGACCGGAAATCATGCCCGGTGACGATGTCGGGTCCGGCGCCGAGACGGCGAATCAGCGTGCCGAGCCCCATGCCAAGCGCCTGGACGCCGATCAGATTGAGTTCCGGCGGCACCGTCGAACCGGGATGACCGAACCACCAGCGCGCATCATATTCACGAAACCCGGATGCCTTGATCAGCGCCGCGGTTTCGAATTTGAAGCTGTTGGGCCAGGCTTCGCCAACGATTTTTGGGGGCAAGACAGCAGGGCTCCAGGAGACAGAAACACGATCTATCGAGGCAGCGGCGTAGCACACAAGGCTTTAAGCCGCGTTTATCCCGGATGGAAATCCGAGCTTTCCGGCAAGCCCCGACGAAAGCGCACGAAATGCGACAGAAGTGCTGCCATTGCCGCTTGCAGGAACGAAGTGTGGCGGCTATAAGCCCGCGGTCTGGTCACGGAGTGTAGCGCAGCCTGGTAGCGCACCTCGTTCGGGACGAGGGGGTCGCAGGTTCAAATCCTGCCACTCCGACCAGAAAAAACAACGGGTTAGGCAGTCTGTAAGATGCCTACCCCACAGATATCCCCACAGAAACAGATGAGCATTTAGGCGCCTCGGTCCATCCGGCAGACGCACAAAGGGTTTTTGAACCCCCTCGACCATGCTGCGTGACTCCAGACCGATCACTTGGACCTTCATCACGCTGAGTTCGCGAAGCATAAGTGCGAAGTGCTTCTGCTTGATCCAGTTGGCCGGGGATCAGCCATCGCGACAAACTATTGTTTTTGCAGGCCTCTTCGAGCAGCCAAGGCCGCAGCCCATCCTGAAGAAATCCGTCGGCCATGCGCTGGTCGACCAGGAACTCCCCAAAGCGACGACCGTCCTCGATCAGCAGTGTGACATCGTAGGCGCGCCAGCTCTTCTAGTCCTGTCCGAGATATTTTTCGAAGGCTGGCCGCGACCAGCTCGACGGCTGCACGATCGGCGCTAAGGCCGAACAGCTTCGGTAGCACTCAGGATACTTCAGCGCGATCGTCAGCGCGCCGTGCCCGCCCATCGAATGGCCGAAGATCGATTGGCGTGACATGTCGACCGGGAAATTCGCGGCGACCAGCGCCGGCAATTCCTCGGTGATCTAGGAGTATATGCGGTAGCTCTTCGCATAAGGCTGCTCTGTCGCGTCGAGATAGAAGCCGGCGCCGCAGCCGATCTGCCAATTGTCCTTTTGATCCGGAACGTCGGGACCACGCGGGCTGGTGTCGGGACACACGACGACCAGCCCGAGTTCGGATGCCAGGCGCCGGTATTCGCCCTTGTCCATGACATTGGCGTGCGTGCAGGTGAGGCCGGACAGATACCAAAGCACCGGCACCAGCCGATCCCTGGCCTGCGGCGGCACGAAGACGGCAAAGGTCATGTCGCAGGCGCAGACCTCGCAAGCATGCGAGTAGACGCCCTGGGTGCCGCTATGCGATTTCGACGTAGAAACGACCTTCATCAACTCTGCCTCTCGTCCTGATAATCTCAATCAGGTATAGCCACCGGCCGGACCGCTCCCGGCTCTGCGCCTTGAAACCGCACCGGCGACGCGATCGAGCTGCGCTGGCTCGACTGCGCCGCCGGTCTTACGCCTTGCTTGGAGGCTCGTTAGTTTGGGAACACAGAACCTTCGGCCTGGCGTATCTCTACCGCCCATGAACCGGACCGCAATTTGTCAGGCGGGCAGCGCGCCGGACTTCTTCGCCGTCCAGGTGGCGATGTAGTCCATCAGGCCCGGATTGAGGCAGTCATAAGGCTCCAGCCCGATTGTCTTCAGCCGGGCCCGGATGCCGTCCATACG
>NZ_RZSJ01001049.1:0-702 GCF_003998025.1 Mesorhizobium sp. M8A.F.Ca.ET.021.01.1.1 | reverse complement strand
GCGAACTCGTCGGCAACCAGCGCCGCGGCCGCCTCGGTCGGCAGCGCCAGCAACGCCTTGCCCGGGGTGCGCACCGGCCTGCCGTCGAGTTGCACGGCAAAGCCAGCTTCCACCGGCACGACCGAAACCTCCTTGTAGAAGCGCTTGGGCAGCGGCGTCTTCATCTGGATCTGGGCGCGACGCACCGGATCCGGATCGGAAAGATACTTGCCCGCTTCGAGGTCGTTGAGGATATCGCGCATGAAAATCTCTTTCACACCGGCGTCAGCTTGCGCGCCGGCCGGTTGACGATGATCAGGCCCGCCGCGATGAGACCAAGTGCCAGGAAGATGCGAATGGTCAGCGGCTCATTCAAGAACATCGCGCCGCATAAAACACCGAAAACCGGCGAGAGGAAGGTGAAGCTCGACAGGCCGGAGGCCGGATAGCGGCGCAGCAGCCAGAACCACAGCACATAGGTAAAGGCGACGATATAAATCGCCTGGAAAAGCAGCGCCAATGTCGGCAGCAAGGCTGGATCGCGAACCGGCGGGCCTGCGAGAGGCATCACCAACACGCCAACGACCGCCGCGCCGGCGAGTTGATAGAGCAGCAGCTTCTCCGCGGTTGCCTCGACCAGTTTCGATCGCTTGATGAGGATGTTGGTCAGAGCCCAGAAAAACCCGGAACCAAGACTGAGGAGATCGCCGAACAGCATGTCTC
>NZ_RZSJ01001048.1:0-705 GCF_003998025.1 Mesorhizobium sp. M8A.F.Ca.ET.021.01.1.1 | reverse complement strand
ATTCCGTCGAGGCCCTGTCGCCGATGCTGCTTTGCGTGTTCGAACGCGATAACCTGCATGAACTCTACCGCAACCATCCCGGTCTCGCCTACGACATCACCTGGATCGCGTCGCGCGAAGAGCGCATGCTGGACGAGAACCTGCTCAGTCTCGGCCGCCGCAGCGCGATCGAGCGTGCCGCCTATCTTATCGCCTTCATCGCCAGCCGCGCCAAGGTCGTCGGACTGAACGGCAAGCAAACCATCCAGATTCCGATCACGCAGCAGCACATCGCCGATACGCTTGGCCTGTCGCTGGTTCACACCAACAAGACGATCCGCAAGCTGATGGATCGCCAGCTGATCGTCTGGCGCGACGGCGGGTGCGGGGTCGTCGACAATGAAGGGCTGAAGCAGCTCGCCGGCTGGGAGGGGCTGGGCGAGGGCCGCCGGCCATTGATCTGACACCGCACTTCTTGCCAGGGCGGCGGATCGGGTGCGCATGACCGGGTTTTCGGCTAGTTTGTCCGGGCATCGGAACTTTGGGACGCACGGCGCGTTTGAAATCGAGCAATCACAAGGAGTTAAGCAATGGCAACCGCCCAAGCAAGACCGCCAACGAAGCGCGGACGAATCCGGATCTCGAAGCCGACATCAGGCAGTTGAAAGCCGATATCGACAAGCTCACCAAACAGCTGGCCAAGACCGGCGAACACGGCTACGGCAC
>NZ_RZSJ01001047.1:0-711 GCF_003998025.1 Mesorhizobium sp. M8A.F.Ca.ET.021.01.1.1 | reverse complement strand
TCTTCAACCTGCTCGGTCCCCTGTCCAATCCGGCGGGGGTGAAGCGGCAGATGGTCGGCGTGTTCCTGCCGGAATGGATCATGCCGGTGGCCGAGACGCTGAAGGCGCTCGGCACCGAGCACGCCTGGGTCGCCCATGGCGACGGCTATGACGAGATCACCACCACCGGGCAGACGCAGGTTGCCGAACTGGTTGGCGGCGAGATACGCAGCTTTACGCTGACCCCTGAAGAGGTTGGACTGAAGCGCCATACCAAGGACGAGCTGCGCGGCGGTGACGCCGCCTACAATGCCAAGGCCTTGCGCGATATGCTGGGCGGCGCCGCCGGCGCCTACCGCGACACAGTGTTGATGAACGCCGGCGCCGGACTGGTGATTGCGGGCAAGGCGACGACGCTGGGTGACGGCATCGCCATCGCCGCGCAGGCGATCGACAGCGGCCGGGCGCTGCAGGTGCTCGACCGGCTGGTCGAAATTTCGAACGGGTGAACCGTGTCTGACATTCTGCGCAAGATCGAAGCCTACAAGCGCGACGAGATAGCCGCCGCCAAGGCACGCGTACCGCTGGCAGAGATCAAGGCGCACGCAAAAGACGCCGACGCACCGCGCGGCTTTCTCGCGGCGCTCGACGCGAAACGCAAATCCGGCGATTTCGCCCTGATCGCCGAAATCAAGAAGGCAAGTCCCTCCAAAGGGCTGATCCGTGCGGACT
>NZ_RZSJ01001046.1:0-713 GCF_003998025.1 Mesorhizobium sp. M8A.F.Ca.ET.021.01.1.1 | reverse complement strand
ATGATGTTGATCCTCGGCTGGCCGACGAAGCGGGCGACCTCGATATGAGCGGGATCGTTGTAGATCGCCTCGGGCGCGGCGAGTTGCAGCAGATTGCCGCCGATCATCACCGCCACGCGGTCGGCCATCGACAGCGCCTCCGCCTGGTCATGCGTCACATAGAGCGTCGGCACGCCGGCGCGCCGGTGCAGTTCGACGATCTCGCCACGGGCATGGACGCGCAGATTGGCGTCGAGGTTGGACAGAGGTTCGTCCATCAGGAAGATGCTGGGATGGCGCACCATGGCGCGCGCCAGCGCGACGCGCTGCCGCTGCCCACCTGACATCTGACCAGGCTTGCGGTCGAGCAGATGATCGATCTTGAGCACCGTCGCCATCTCGCGGACATCGCGCGAAATCCCGGCCCGGATCTCCTTCTGGCCCGGCAGGGCCGAGCCGACCAGCGGCAGGCGCTGTGTCCGGCTCAACCGCTTCATGGCCAGCGGAACGGCAATGTTCTGGCCGGCCGTCAGATGCGGATAGAGCGCGTAGGACTGGAACACCATGGCGATGTTGCGATCGGCCGCGGCGACCGCCGACATGTCCTTGCCGCCAACGAAGATCTCGCCGCTGTCGGCATGATCGAGCCCAGCAAGGATGCGCAGCAAGGTGCTCTTGCCGCAGCCCGAGGGGCCGACGAGAGCGATGAACTCGCCCGCTTCGGCATCGAGGCT
>NZ_RZSJ01001045.1:0-725 GCF_003998025.1 Mesorhizobium sp. M8A.F.Ca.ET.021.01.1.1 | reverse complement strand
GGCCTTCCGGGGGATCAACGAGCCCGATCCGGTGGTGCTGGAAAAGGCCCGCACCCAGCCCGAATTCACCGCACCCGCCTGGGATTATTTCGACAACCGCGTCCATGACCAGTCCGTCGCCGTCGGGCAGCAGATGGCGAAAAAGTGGAAACCTTGGCTGGACAGGATCGAGGCGAGGTTCGGTGTCGACCGCTACGTGCTGTTGGCCATCTGGTCGATGGAATCGAACTATGGCGAGATCCTCAAGCGCGACGACATCATGCGCAATGTCGTCCGTTCGCTGGCGACTTTGGGATATGGCGACCCGAAACGTTCGAAATACGCCCGCACCCAGTTGGTCGCGGCGCTGAAGATCCTGCAGAGCGGCGACATCGACGAAAGCCACCTGATGGGCTCCTGGGCGGGTGCCATGGGCCAGACCCAGTTCATCCCGACCAGCTACCAGCATTATGCCGTCGACATGGACGGTAACGGCAAGCGCGACATCTGGAATTCCATTCCCGATGCGTTGGCGACATCGGCTAACCTGCTCAAGAAGAATGGCTGGCAGGCTGGCAAGACCTGGGGCTACGAAGTCACCTTGCCGGCAGGCAAATTGCCGGGCGGATCGAAGACGCTGGCGCAATGGCAGGCGCTCGGCGTCGCCAGGGCCAGCGGCAAACCGTTCAAGACCCTTACCGACAAGGCGACGCTGAAAGTGCCGGACGGCCGCGGCGGACCGGCCT
>NZ_RZSJ01001044.1:0-729 GCF_003998025.1 Mesorhizobium sp. M8A.F.Ca.ET.021.01.1.1 | reverse complement strand
AGGGTAGCCCAGCGCGTTGACCGGGGCTTTCCGGTGATCCGCGACGACAGGCGGCGTGAGGAAGCGGGAGAGCTCCAGCCGGCTGTGGCCGTCCGGTGTGCGCATCATGGCAATCTCGACATGCTGATCGCCCAGTCCGGTGACACGCCCGGCCCATTCTCCCTCGATCGTGGCCCGCCCCTCGAACTCGAGGCCGAGTTCGCGAAAGAAATCGATCGCCCCTCCGAGGTCCTCGACCACGATTCCTACATTGTCCATCCGCTTGAGCGCCATGTTTTCAACCTCCAAGATGCCGGTTCAATCTACAAGGTGTAGCCTGGTTCCGACAACGCGCATGAAGGGCCGGACCGGGCCGGCCGCTTTATGTCCGCAATGTCGGCGGCAATCCAGCAGCGTCGAGGAGGAAGCGCACGCGCTCCTCGACTGGAGCAAGCGGCAAGGTCACCAATTCATAGCCGAGTTCGGCATAGACGCCTGCCACTGATTGGCAAGTGCGCTCGGCTTCGTCGAGCGTTTGCTTGCGTTGTTCGTCCTGGGTGAAGATTTCCGGCCATGGCGGGGCAATGAAGACGCGGCGCGCATAGCGGAATTCCATGGCGGCGCTGGTGAGGTGATCCGGCGCCGGCAGGCCGCAGAGCCTGAGATAGCCGATCGTGTCCGGCACGCCGCGGTCAAAGAAGACCGGCCCGGCCAGCTCGGCGGCCGCACGATACGAGCGCATCTCCCAGG
>NZ_RZSJ01001043.1:0-730 GCF_003998025.1 Mesorhizobium sp. M8A.F.Ca.ET.021.01.1.1 | reverse complement strand
GCCATCGAGCGCGTGCGCATCGATCCCGACACGCTGGAGCCGAAATACCGCGTCATCGGCTCGGAACTGTGGTCCGACGAACCCGGCTTCCTCGACAGCGTGCAGGCGACCGGCGTCACCGGCATCTGCGGCTCCGGCATCATCGAGATCGTCGCGGAAATGTATCTCGCCGGCATCATCTCGGAGGACGGTGTCGTCGACGGTTCGCTTGCCGCGCGCTCGCCGCGCGTCGTCGCCAACGGCCGCACCTTCTCCTACGTGCTGAAGGAAGGCGAACCCAAGATCACCATCACCCAGACCGACGTGCGCGCCATCCAGCTTGCCAAGGCTGCACTCTATGCCGGTACCAAGCTGTTGATGGAAAAGCAGAACACCGAGCATGTCGACCGCATCCATTTCGCCGGCGCCTTCGGCTCCTTCATCGATCCGAAATACGCCATGGTGCTCGGCCTGATCCCCGACTGCGACCTCGACAAGGTTTCGGCCGTCGGTAACGCCGCCGGTGCGGGCGCGCGGATGGCGCTGCTCAATCGCGGCTATCGCCGCGAGATCGAGGAGACGGTGAGCCAGATCGAGAAGATCGAGACCGCGCTGGAGCCGAAATTCCAGGAGCATTTCGTCTATGCCATGGCGCTGCCCAACAAGGTCGATCCGTTCCCGAAACTGTCGGCGGCGGTGAAACTGCCGCCACGCAAGACGGTGAGCGAGGACGGCATCGCCGGCGACGCCG
>NZ_RZSJ01001042.1:0-730 GCF_003998025.1 Mesorhizobium sp. M8A.F.Ca.ET.021.01.1.1 | reverse complement strand
GTGTAGCGCTTCAGATGTTCGACCGAGACGAAGTTTTCGCGGGCCGCCAGTTCCACGTCCTTCACCGTGACGTCGTTCTGGTAGTCGATCCAGATTCGTCCTTTCGAGCCGGGCACCGGCCAGGCGGCTACAATCCCGGCTGTCGCTTCCGGACCGGTGCTGCGCGGGGTTACCGCCTCCGTCTGGCCGAGCGATGCGCCGGCTTTCTCCGCGGAGGCGAACACGTCCGACAAGGAAACCGCGCCGGCGGCGGCGCCCGCCACGGAAATGCCGTCAACCGGATTGCCAGGCAGGAAGGCGGCGCGGGCCTCGCTCCAAGCAAGCTTGCCCTTGGCCTGGCCAAAGAGATGAATGGTCGGCGTCCAGCCCCCCGAGACCAGCACGCAATCGGCGTCGAGCCTGGTGCCGTCGTCCAGCGTCACACCTTCAACGCGTAGCCTGCCGGTGGCGGAGGCGAGCGCCCGCCCCTTGGACAACCGTATCGTGGCGGGCGCGGCGGGCATCCCGTCACGCCTGATGTCGATAAGCGTCACTTCGGCGCCGGCCTCGGCGATCGCCTCCGCGACCTCATAGGCACTGTCATTGTTGGTGGCGACGACGACGCGCCGGCCAACCAGCACCGCATGGCGTCTGAGATAGGCGAGCGCGGCATCGGCCGACAGGATTCCCGGCAGATCATTGTTGGCGAAAGGCAGCGGCCGCTCGATGGCGCCGGTAGCCAGCACGATCC
>NZ_RZSJ01001041.1:0-732 GCF_003998025.1 Mesorhizobium sp. M8A.F.Ca.ET.021.01.1.1 | reverse complement strand
CGGTGTGTTCAGCGTCGAACGCAGATACCAGTTCTCCGCGCTGCCGGCGCTGACGCCGCCCTTGAAGAGATAATATTCGAAGGCGCCGGCGGCGACCGGCGCATCGAGGGCAAAGGCGCTTGCGCTCGACGTGGCGCCGTTGACCGCCTGGACGAGCATGATGCCGTCGGACGTGGTCTGCGCCCCGGCGCCGCCGACATTGACCACAGCGATGCCGGTCGAGCCGGAGGCCGTGCCGCCGGACAGCACCAGCCGGTCGGAAGCGGAGCTGTCGTCGCCAAGCTCGGTCTGGAGGAGGAGCAGCCCGCCCATGCCGACATAATTGCCCGATATGGTCAGGCGATCGGAAGCGCCGGTGCCGCCGTTGGTCAGGTCGATGCGGCCGGCATTGACCACATCGGCCAGTTGGCCCGAGGTGAAGGCCTGGATGGAACTGTTGAAGCCACCGCCGCCATAGAGCGTGCTTGCCTGGTCGACGCTGAGCCTTCCGGTGCCCGTGCCGCTGTCGCCCAGTACGAGATTGCCGTCGAGGATCAACTGGGTATCGTTGGTGGCGTCTATGGTTTCCCAGTTCTGGACCCTGGCGATGCCTTCCAGCTTGACGTTGTCGAAGGTAAGCGCATCGGTGCCGAGGCCGCCATTCAGCGCATCGGCTCCGCCGAGATTGGCGTTGGTGAGATTGCTGAGTTTGGCGGTATCGTTGTCGGCGCCGAGGTCGACCGAGCCATAGAT
>NZ_RZSJ01001040.1:0-733 GCF_003998025.1 Mesorhizobium sp. M8A.F.Ca.ET.021.01.1.1 | reverse complement strand
CACTACCCACGGGCGCGGCTAGATTCCGTCCGGCGCCATGGCCGGCCCAGTGCTTTCGGCGACGATCCTTCGCCGACCGACGATGCGCTCGCGATAAAGCGCATAGAGACCCGAGCCGACGACTATTGCCGCACCGGCGATCATCGGCATGTCCGGCACGTCACCGAAGATGATCAAGCCAAGCAGGATCGACCAGAGGAGCGCGGTGTAGCGGAACGGCGCAATGAAGGAGATCTCGCCCGAACGCATCGCCATGATGATGAATTGATAGCCGATCAGCACCAGCACCGCGGCCAATGCCAGCAGCGCCGTGCCTTTGCCGGTCATCGGGGTCCAGCCACCCATCGGCGTCAACAGGAAGGCGCCGACGACGGTCATGGCAAGCGCTGTGGCGGTCGAGACCAGCATCGTCGGGATGGCCTGGGGGATGCGTTTGGTGGCGAGGTCCCGCACCGTGCAGCACGCGACGGATGCCAGCGCCACCAGCGAGTAAACGCTGAAGCCCTCGAAACCCGGCCGCACGATGATCATGACCCCGGCAAAACCGATAGCGATCGCCAGCCAGCGCCGCCAGCCGACCGTTTCGCCGAAAAACAGCGCCGCGCCCATCGTCACCGCCAGGGGCAGCGCTTGCAAGACGGCCGAAACACTGCCAATCGGCAAATGCGCGAGCGCAACCAGGAAGGACACGGTAGCGCCCGCTTCACTCAGCACACGGATCGCCACCAGTGGC
>NZ_RZSJ01000103.1:0-13631 GCF_003998025.1 Mesorhizobium sp. M8A.F.Ca.ET.021.01.1.1 | reverse complement strand
CTTCTACAAGCTTGGCCTGATCCCCAAGGCGGTGCGGATTTCCGACGCGGTTTGGACAGCGCCGGGCAATTGATTTTTCGTCACGCGGCGCCGGGTGGAGGAACGCCCGGCGCCGTTGCCATTGTGCCTTGCCCTCCAGGAGGCCCGCCTTGACCACGCCAGCCAAGCCACTCGATTTCTTCTGGTTCATCCCGACGCATGGCGACGGTTCCTATCTTGGCTCCGAGCAGCAGCAGCGGCCGCCGGAGTTCGGCTATTTCAAGGAGATCGCGCAGGCAGTCGACCGGCTCGGCTTCCCCGGCGTGCTGTTGCCGACCGGACAGAACTGCGAGGATTCCTGGATCACCGCCACTGGACTGGCGACGCTGACCGAAAGGCTCAAATTCCTCGTCGCGCTGCGGCCGGGCGTGACCCTGCCGACCTTCGCGGCGCGCCAGACGGCGGCTCTCGACCGTCTGAGCAACGGCCGCCTGCTGCTCAATGTCGTGGTCGGCGGCAATCCGGCCGAGCTTGCCGGCGACGGCGTCTTCCTGCCACATGACGAGCGCTATGCGCAGGCGCATGAATTCCTGACCATCTGGCGCGGTCTGGTGTCCGGCGAGCGCGTCAATTTCGACGGCAAATATTACCGCGTCGAGAATGGCCGCCTCGACCTTCTGCCATCACAGGAGCGGCCGCCGCTTTATTTCGGCGGCTCGTCCGACGCCGGGCAGGATCTTGCCGCCGACCTGGTGGATATGTACCTCACTTGGGGCGAGCCACCGGCGCAGGTCGCCGAAAAGCTGGCTTCGGCGCGCGCGAAGGCGGCATTGCGCGGCCGCGAACTGCGTTTCGGCATCCGGCTGCATTTCATTGTTCGCGAAACCGAGGACGAAGCCTGGCGCGCCGCCGACCGTTGATCAGCCACGTCACCGATGCGCAGATCGAGAACGCGCAGGCGCGGTTCCTCAACCAGATGGACTCGGTCGGCCAGCGCCGCATGGCCGAACTGCATGGCGGCCGCCGCGACAGGCTGGTCGTCTCGCCCAATCTGTGGGCCGGCGTCGGGCTGGTGCGCGGCGGCGCCGGCACCGCGCTGGTCGGCACGCCGGAGCAGGTCGCCGACCGCATTCGCGAGTACCAGGCGATCGGCATCGACACCATCATCGGTTCCGGCTATCCGCATCTCGAGGAAGCCTATCGCGTCGCCGAACTGCTCTTCCCCAAGCTCGGGCTTGGTACCAGGCGGCTCAAGCCGCGCGAAGACATCGCCAACGAATTCTCCGTCGGCTTCCATGGCGCGGCCCGCCTGCAGGCCGCGTCATGAGCTTTTTCACGCGCCTGCGCAGGAACGGCATCGGCTGGCTATTGCCGGTGCTGGTGCTTGCCGGCTGGGAGGTGGCTTCCCGCGCCGGCGTCATGCCGGCCAACGTGCTTCCGGCACCAAGCGCCGTCGCCGAGGCCTTCTGGCGTTTGACGCTGTCCGGTGAACTGATCCGCAACATCGGCGTCTCGACGGCGCGCGCCCTGGCCGGCTTCGCCGTCGGCGGCTCGATCGGCTTCGCGCTCGGCCTTGCCAACGGGCTGTCGACGCTGAGCCGCGGCCTGACCGACACCACGCTGCAGATGATCCGCAACATTCCGCACCTGGCGCTGATTCCGCTGGTCATCCTGTGGTTCGGCATCGACGAGGAAGCAAAACTGTTCCTGGTGGAGCTCGGCGTGTTCTTTCCGATCTACGTCAACACGCTGCTCGGCATCCAGAGCGTTGACCCGCAACTGGTGGAGATGGGCCGCGTCTACGGCATGGACCGGCGCGCGCTGTTCTTCCGCGTCATCCTGCCCGGCGCGCTGCCGGCGATCTTCGTCGGCCTGCGCTACGCCTTGGGCATCATGTGGCTGACGCTGATCGTCGCCGAAACCATCTCGGCCAGCTCCGGGCTCGGCTACATGGCCATGCAGGCGCGCGAGTTCCTGCTGATCGATGTCGTCGTGCTGTCGATCCTGATCTACGCGCTGCTCGGCAAGCTCGCCGACAGTCTCGCCCGCCTGCTCGAGCGCCTGTCGCTCGGCTGGCATCCCGCCTTTCAGAACGGATGAGTATTCGATGCCAGCCGCCAGTCTGACCGCCGTCCGCTCCTTTGTCACCACGCCAGCGCCCGCGCGCCCGGCGATAGCGGTCGAAGGCAGGCGTGCCTTTGCCTTCAAGGGCGTGGAGAAACGCTTTGGCGACAAGACCGTTCTCGACGGCATCGATCTCGACGTGCCGGTCGGGCAGTTCGTCGCCGTCATCGGCAAAAGCGGCTGCGGCAAGAGCACGCTGCTCCGCTTGCTCGCGGGGCTCGACCGGCCGACTTCGGGATCGCTGACGCTGGGAGCCGAGGAAGAGGGCCACAGCCGCACGCGCTTCATGTTCCAGGAGCCGCGCCTGCTGCCCTGGGCCAGCGTGGTGAAAAACGTCGAGGTCGGGTTGACCGGCCTCGCCTCCGGCACGCAAGCGAGGCAACGCGCGCTCGACATTCTCGGCAAGGTCGGCCTCGCGGACCGAGCCGATGAATGGCCCTCGGTGCTGTCCGGCGGCCAGAAGCAGCGCGTGGCGCTGGCCCGCGCGCTGGTCGGTCACCCGCAGGTCCTGGCGCTCGACGAGCCGCTCGGGGCGCTCGACGCGCTGACCCGCATCGAGATGCAGCAATTGCTGGAGCGTATCTGGATAGCCCAGAAATTCACCGCCGTGCTGGTCACGCACGATGTCGCCGAAGCGGTTGCGCTCGCCGACCGGGTGGTGGTGATAAGCGGCGGCAGGATCGCGCTCGATCTGGATGTGCCGGTGGAACGGCCGCGCCGCCGCGGCTCCGCCGAGCTTGCCCGCCTCGAAGGCAGGATTCTGGACCAGCTGTTCGGTTAGGGCCGCGGCGGTCGGTTAGGCCTGTGGCGGCGGCGCGATTGACGAGCGGCTTCCCCCACTCCGTCGCCGCTTCGACGGAGTGGGGGTCGACCTTTCATCGAAGCCCACGGTTTGCCCACACCAGCCCTGCCAGGCCGATCAGCATGGTGGCGAGGCCGATATAGAGCCATTGCGACTGGCCGGTCATGAAGCTGCCGCCGACCACGCCGATGCCTTGCAGCGACCACAGCGCACCGACGGCCAGCACGATCAAGGCCAGCAGATTTTTGATCAGTCTCATTCTTGGATCCCGCTTTTCAAGTCGATCGATTGCGGCACTATCGCCGCGATGAAAGAGCCGAAGGAAGTGGTCAGATCGCACAGGTTTCTATTTGAAGATCAACATCTAATCTTGTCATGGAAGTCCTTCGTGCCGATCAAAATAGGGTCGAAAACTGATCCTGGCGCGCGAGAAAATCCCTGACAGACTGTTACCCGGTGACTCCAAACGTGTGATCTCGCCATGGAACCGCCAGATCACTGCCGCATTTCCTGCCTTATTCTCGACCTAACGGCTGGGGTCTGTCAAAAACGGAGCCATCCCCCAAATATGAAGACCCCAAAACAGACCGCGCTTGTCGCGGTAACGATCGCTGCTGGCCTGATGGTCGGCGCCTCCGCCACTTCGGCGACCGCCGCCGCCGGCCAGTGCGGCCGCGCTTCCTGGTACGCGCTGCACTCGAGGACCGCCTCGGGCGAACGCATGAACCCCTCGGCGATGACCGCCGCCCACCGCACGCTGCCTTTCGGCACCAAATTGCGGGTCACCAACAAGAACAACGGCCGCAGCGTCGTCGTGCGCATCAACGATCGTGGTCCCTTCATCAAGGGCCGCGTGCTCGACCTGTCGAAAGGCGCCGCCGGCCAGCTCGGCTTCATCGGCTCCGGCCAGACTTCGGTCTGCATGGCGCGCGTCTGATTTGACCGTCTCTTGACCATGATCACTCCCGGACCGCGGCTCAGCCGCGCAAAGCGGGTATTTTTCGGCGATCATGGTCAGGTGTCCGGCGCGGTGGCCTGACACATATCCTACACATTTCGGCGGCGCACATTGAGCCGGCTGTGCCGTCTGGGGCCGGTTTTCAAGGCTTTGGACGAAAGAAGCATTGGTCACGCCACGTGACGTATTGCATCGCAGCAATTAGTTGTTAACCTCCCCGCGTGACATTCAAGGCTCGGCGCTGCTCGTCGTCCCTTCGGTCGAGGCAGCAGCGGGGTTCTTGATGTACTACCAGCTATACGAAATGAACCATGCCGCCTTGCAGCCGGCCCGGCTCTATGCCGACGCTGTCCGGCTCTTCTACTCCAATCCGCTCAATCCGGTCTCGCACACACCCTGGGGCCGATCGATCGCGGCCGGCGCCGAACTGTTCGAGCGCACCACGCGCCGCTACGGCAAGCCGCAATTCGGCCTGGCCAAGACGGTGGTCGACTGGAAGAGCGTCGCGGTCACCGAAAAGACCATCTGGTCGAAGCCGTTCTGCAATCTCGTCCGGTTCGAGCGCGCCGTTCCCGCCGGACGCAAGGCCGACCCGAAGCTGCTGATCGTGGCGCCGATGTCGGGTCATTACGCGACGCTGCTGCGCGGCACGGTCGAGGCGATGCTGCCCTATGCCGATGTCCACATCACCGACTGGGTCGACGCGCGCATGGTGCCGCTGGCCGATGGCAGCTTCGATCTCGACGACTATATCGACTACATCATCGACATGCTGCACACGCTGGGTCCGGACACCCATCTGATGGCGGTGTGCCAGCCTTCCGTGCCGGTGCTGGCGGCGGTTTCGCTGATGGAAACGCGCGGCGACCCCTTCGTCCCTTCGACGATGACGCTGATGGGCGGACCGATCGACACCCGCCGCAACCCGACCGCGGTCAATCTGCTGGCCGAGGAAAAGGGCATCGACTGGTTCCGCGACAACGTCGTCATGCGCGCGCCCTGGCCGGTGCCGGGCTTCGGCCGTGAGGTCTATCCCGGCTTCCTGCAGCTTTCGGGCTTCATGAGCATGAACCTCGACCGCCACATCATCGCCCACAAGGACTTCTTCATGCACCTTGTGAAGCATGATGGCGACAATGCAGAAAAGCACCGCGACTTCTACGACGAGTATCTGGCGGTGATGGACCTGACGGCGGAGTTCTACCTGCAGACCGTCGACACCGTCTTCGTGCGCCATGCGTTGCCCAAGGGCGAGATGACGCATCGCGGCACCAGGATCGATCCGTCCGCCATCCGCAACGTTGCCCTGTTCACGGTCGAGGGCGAGAACGACGACATTTCGGGCCTTGGCCAGACCAAGGCCGCGCAGGACCTGTGCGTCAACATCCCCGCCGACAGGAAGGCGCATTACATGCAGCCGGCGGTCGGCCATTACGGCGTCTTCAACGGCTCGCGCTTCCGCTCCGAGATCGTGCCGCGCATCGTCGACTTCATCACCAGCTATGGCCGCCAGAACCGGGTGGCGGTGAAGCCGAAGCTGGTCCGCACCGCCAAGCGGTAGGCAATTCTAGAAACGGAGCCGGGCCGGCGGTCCGATTCTGTTGCACAAGTGCCGCTGTCCCTCCCCGCGGGTAACCATGCTGCAAATCAACCCGACGTCGTAATTGACACGGAGTGTAAATCGCCCTTAACGTTTCGTTAACAACAGGGCGAGCGGGGACAATGAATTCCTCAACCATGCGAAGGCTGCGCGTATGCGTGGCAGCCGGGCTGGCAGTAACGGGAGGCTGGATGGCACCGGCCTGGGCTTCGGACGCGATGGCGACCGGTGGCCTCACCTCGCAGCCGATCGGCCACTACGATTTCTGCAAGCAGCATCCGGGCGAATGTTCGATCCGTCCGGCCAGCCTCGCGCCGGCCACCCTGACCGACGGGTTGATGCGCAAGCTGCTCAACGTCACCGCCAGGGTCAATGCATCAGTCAAGCCGATGAGCGACATGGACATCTATGGCACGGACGAGGTCTGGGCCTATCCCGACAAGGGCGTCGGCGACTGCGAGGACTATGTGCTGGAGAAGCGGCGCCAGCTGTCCCGCATGGGCGTTTCGCTCGCCGATCTCTTGATAACCGTGGTGCGCAAGCCCGACGGCGAAGGTCACGCCGTGCTGACGGTGCGCACCGACGGCGGCGATTATGTGCTCGACAATTTGACCGACAAGGTCAAGCCCTGGGACCAGACCGGCTACCGCTTCCTCAAGCGGCAGGCGATCGACAACACCGGCCGCTGGGTCTCGATCCGCGGCGGCCAGCAGGTTCTGGTGGGCTCGGTGCAGTAGCAAAGAGCGCCGCGGTTCGAACGCGGTATGTCTCGTGCCGAAAGTGTCTTCCGCTTACCCCTGGCGCAGGTCGGCGCCGCCCCTCATTGCCCTGCCGGGCATTTCTCCCCGTATAGTGACGGGGAGAAAGACGCCGTCATCGCCGATTTCGCCAATTGTCAGCGGTACAGGAAGGGTGGCGAGGTTGCCACAGCGACCTTCTCCCTGTTCTACGGGGAGAAGATGCCGGCAGGCAGATGAGGGGCGGCGCTGACATCGCCGATCGGGCGTCTCGCATAGCCATTCCAAAAATTTCCGCATCCCTCCGTGAACCATTTCCGTTCGCCCGGCGACACACAGCCGTGGACGATAGAAACCCAAACCATGGAGACTTCAAATGACTGCTTTCCTGCGCAACACCCTTCTCGCCGCCGCTGCCGTTTCGGCCCTGACCGGATCCGCTCTGGCCGAGCAGACCATTCCAAGCTGCGCCAAGACCAGCCTCAACGACCTGTGGAGCGGCCGCTGTTGCGGCGCCGCCGGCGCGTCGGACTGCCTGGGCGGTGGCAATGGCGGCCGCGATCATGGCAACCATGGCGACCATGGCCGTGGCGGCAATGGCGGCAGCACGGCCGGCAAGAATTGATCTCACCATGGCTGCCCGTCGGCTACTCGCCGGCGGGCGCTGTTCTTGCGACCGGCGATCGCTCGGCCGTCGCAAAGTCGGAGCAAAGAACCGATTCTCTAACTCTTTGTTTTTACGCAATTCCCAAGGGGAAGCGCTACGCGCTTCTCGGGAAAACCGCTACGCACTTTTCCTGCAATTCTAGGATCGCCGGCCCAAGGCCGCCTGGATCGATCCTGTGATGCGGCGCAAGTCCGCCTCATCCAGCTTCTCGATGTTTTCGGCCAACAGGTTGGCGAGTTCGGTGGCGGCGGGGGAAAGACCCGACGTGTCCAGCCTGACGCGCGGGTGCGAGGCTTCGGCCAGCCGCGCCAGCTCCTCGGCATCGTCCCAGATGATGTTGAAATAGCCGATGATCTTCTGGATCAGCGTCCAGGTCGGCGCGCCGCGCCGGCCATGCTCCAGCGCCGAGAGATAGGCGGCGCTGACGCCGATCGCCGCGGCCATGTCCTTCTGGCTGACGCCGCGCTCGGCTCTCAGCGCCCGCAGCTTCTCGCCGAACGGCGTCATGAGCGCGCCCGCCGCAGCCTGATATAGAGCGCGCCCGAGCCGCCATGGTTGCGGGCGGCATGGTCGTGGCTGGAGACCAGCGGCCGGAACGCCGGCGTCGACAGCCAGGCCGGCACGGCACGCCGCAAGACACCGTCGCCGCCCGAGGACGACCCCTTGCCGGTGATGACCAGCACATAGCGGACGCCGCCGGCATGCGCCCGGTGCAGGAACGAGAACAGCAGCGAATAGGCCTCGTCCTGCGTCATGCCATGCAGGTCGACGCGGCCCTCGATCGGCAACCGGCCCTTCTGCAACTTGTCCAGCGTCGGCTCGTCGAGCCGGTGCGTGACATGCTGCACCTTCGGCTTTGCCGCGCCAGCCGGGCCGGCGGCGGGCTGGGCCGGCTGCGACGGCGTCGGCCTGGCATCGACGGCCATGTCCGGAATGTCGACGGCGGCGCGGCCCTTGAGCGGCTTGGCGGTGCGCGCCACCAGGTTCCACAGCACCCGGTCGTCCTCGCTGAGTTTGTCCGGACGCTTGCTCATCATGCGCCCCCGGCCAGCGCGCGCGGCACCAGCGCGTAGAAATCGGCGGCGTTGCGCACCACGCCGGCGATCTCGCGGGCGGTATCCCCCGAGCCGGCGAACAGGTCGCCGCGCGCCGGTCCGGTGATGGCCGAGCCGGTGTCCTGCGCGATCATCAGCCGCCGGAACGGCCTTTTGTCGAAGGCGGTGAGCGTCGGCGCGTCGATGTAAAAAGGCGTGCCGAATGTGTGAAGCAGCCGGTCGACGGCCATCGAGCGGCCCGGCGTCAGCGGCACCTTGGCGGCCGCGATCGGCCCGAGCGCGGCGTCATCCACCGCGGCCTCGCGGAAGAAGATGTAGGAACGGTTCCGCCACAGGATCTCGTCGACGCGCCGCGGATGCGCCTTGAACCAGGCGCGGATCGACTGCATCGTCACGTCCGCCAGCGGGATTTCCCCCAGCTCGCTCAGCACCTTGCCGGGCCCGGTAAAGCGCTGGCCGGATTTGGCGGCGTAGGTGACGCGGCAAAGCCGGCCGTCGGTCATGGCGAGCCGCGCCGCGCCTTGCACATGGATGAAGAAGGCATCGACCTTGTCGGCCAGCCAGGCGATCTTCAGTCCCTGGCCGGCGATCGCGCCGCGCTCGATCGCGCCACGGTCGGGATATTCGGCCAGCCCGTCGGCGGCCCGGCGGGCGAAGGCGAGATAAGGATCCATCCCGGCCGGCCGGTTGGCGTCGTCGACGTCGACAAGATCGGCCGGCCGCGACAGCAGCGGCACGGTAAAATGCGCCGTCCGCACCGGCGAGGCCTCGACTTGCGGCTCGTAGAAGCCGGTGACGAGCCCGGCGCCGGTTTCCGGCCGGACCAGCATGGGAACGAAATGGCGCTCGAAGAAGGCGCGGGCCTCGGATCGGTTCGCCGGCGCGGCGCCACGCGCTTGCGCATAGGCTTCGGCGAAGGCGCCGAAATCGACGCCCAGCGCACCGCTGCGATAGGGTTTTATCGGCACATGCAAGGCGGAACGGGCAAACGCCTCGAAGGCCGGCAGATGGTCGTCGCCGCCCCAGCCGGGCAGGTCGCCGAAGGACCTTTCAACAAGGAGAGGCGACAGCGACACCGGAGCCCGCCTGTTCCGGGCTCAGTCTTCTTCTTCGGTGGCGACGAGCTTCCAGTTCGGATCGCGCGAGCGCGTGTCGCGGGCGAAGGTCCAGACATCCTTGACCTCGGCCACGGTTTCCGGATCGCCGTCGATGACGGCGCCGGCCTGGTCGCGCGTCGCCGAGATCAGCTCGCTGATGATGCGCAGCGTCACATGCGCCTCGCCGCCCTTCATCTCGGCCGAAACGATGTCGGCCTTGTCGATGCCGACGAAGGAGGACTGGATCTTTTCCGACTTGGCCTCGCGCTCGCCGATCGCGGCGACGAACCCGTCATAGACCTCCCGCGACAAAAGGTTCTTCAGCGTTTTGCGGTCGCCGTCGGCATAGGCCATGACGATCATCTCATAGGCCATCTTGGCGCCGTCGACGAAACCCTTGGGATCGAAGGACGGGTCGTTGTCCTTGATCGCGCGCAGGCCCTTGTTGAGGTCGGTGTCGGGCTTGGCGAAGGCGTCGATCGCCGTATAGGCGTCGGCCGGCGCCGCCTCGCCGGGCAGCCGCTTGCGCGGCAGCGAAACCACGTTTTCGGGCTTCTGCGTGGCCTCCTTGTCGGTGCGCGCCGCCGTATAGGGGTCGAAGGGCGGCCGCTCGCTACCGGTCCGACGGCCCAGCACGTTGCGCAGCTGGAAGAAGATCACCACCGCCGCGATCAGGAAGAAAATCGTGCCGAAGTCGAAGAAGCCCATATTTTCCGCCAATCAATCCCTGCCTCTAGGCCGGACCGTCAAGCCGACAGGCCGCGGTCGCATAGCGTTCACCATTCAAAGCATATAGAACGCAAGGCGCAATCATTCAAATCAAAGGCAGGCATACCTATCTAACAGCCTCCGTGCCAGCGGCGATTGGTCGCCGGCGGGCCAAAACAATCGAATGGTCGGTAAAGACTTGCGCATTTCGCTGCTTCCCTTCTTTCTCCTCGCGCTGCCGCTGCTGGAAATCGCCGGTTTCGTCGTCGTCGGCCGTGAGGTCGGCGCGCTGGCGACGGTCGGCCTGGTGCTGGCCTCGAGCTTCGCCGGCGTGCTTCTGCTGCGGCACCAGGGTTTCGGCGTCATGGCCCGCATCCGCGCCGAGATGGCCGCCGGCCACGACCCCAGCCGCCAGCTCGCCCATGGCGCCATGATCGTCGTCGCCGCGATCCTGCTGATCATCCCCGGCTTCATCACGGACATTGTCGGCCTGCTCCTGTTCCTGCCGCCGGTGCGCGACTTCGCCTGGAGCAGGCTCAAGGGCCGCATCGTCGTGGCCAGCAATTTCTCCACCGGCGGCTTCCGCCGCCAGCGCGACAAGGTCATCGACCTCGAAGACGGCGACTATTCGCGCGAGGACGACCTGAAGCGCGGCCCGGACCACAATTCGCCCTGGCGGCGGCTGAAGGACGATTAGGTCGCGGTTGCGGCTTGTTCCCGAACGTCGGCGCTGCCCCTCATTGTCCTGCCGGACATTTCTCCCCGTATAGTGACGGGGAGAAAGAGGCTGGCCGCAACGCCGGCCGCATCCTTCCAACGTTGATGATTGGCGAAATCATCGGACACAGCACCCCCTCTCCCCGTCACTGTACGGGGAGAGGATGCCGGCAGGCAGGTGAGGGGCGGCGCTGGCCTCCGGCGATGATCTTCCCCGCACGAAGCGTCCGCCCCAATCGCCCAAGGCCACAAGGCGGCAAACCTTGTCTTGTCATGCCGGCCATGGTAGCGAACGCCCGATTTCAATTCGGTCAGCCCCGATTCAATTCGGTGAGCGAGACTGCCCAGGGGAAAAGGATATCGGCTCATGGCCAGCAATGATGACGCGCCGGTCGGCGCCAACGGCAACGGCAATGGCAGCGCGGCGCAGCCGTCGCTCAACGTGCTGGCCCAGTATGTCAAGGACCTGTCCTTCGAAAGCCCCGGCGCACCCAACTCGCTGCGCGGCCGCGACAAGGCGCCCGGCATCGCCATCAACGTCAACGTCAACGCCAACCCGCTCTCCGACAAGCAATTCGACGTCAACCTGACGCTGAACGCCAAGGCTTCCTTCGACCAGGAAGTGCTGTTCAACGTCGAGCTGATCTATGGCGGCGTCTTCGCCATTTCGGGCTTCCCGCAGGAGCACATGCTGCCGATCCTGTTCATCGAATGCCCGCGCCTTTTGTTCCCCTTCGCCCGCCAGATCATCGCCGAGGCGACGCGCAATGGCGGCTTCCCGCCGCTGATGCTCGACCCGATCGATTTCGCGCAGATGTTCCAGCAGAAGATCGCCGAGGACCAGGCCGCCTCGCAGACCAAGGTGAGCTGACGCTCGGCTGACAGGGATCGCTTTGAAAAACCCGGCCTCGCCGGGTTTTTTGTTGTGGGGCCGCCTCTTCCCTTCGTCATCCTAGGGCGAAGCAAGGAGCGCAGCGACGCGGCGCAGACCCTAGGATCCATGCCGGGACTCTGAAGCGTTGCCACGGTCCAGGTTCTGCTCCGCTGCGCCAGTCGGCAAGGTCGCGGCATGGATCCTCGGGTCTGCGCGACGCCGCTGCGCGGCTGCTCCGCCCGTGGATGACGAAGTCGCGAGCGGAGCACCGCACAAGTCCTGCGGATTCCAGAACACTCCCCTCGATCCCCCAGCCCTATCATCGCGCCCTCAGGCAAAGGCGTCCCGGCAGTCGCAGCCCCCCGCGTTGGCGATCGGTCGGGACGCCCAACAAAAGAGGGAACGATGATGAAATTCATGCTGACCGACCGCAAGCTCCACCCGCAAGCCAGACCTGTCGCCGAGGATTTCAAGACGGGCGGCATCAGCCGCCGCGAATATCTGGCGCTCATGGCTGGCCTCGGCGTCAGCGCCGCCGGCGCCTTTGCCCTGGGCGGCATCGCCGCGGCCCCGGCCCGCGCCGCCGAACCCAAGAAGGGCGGCACCCTGCGCGTCGCCATGAACGTCAAGGGCTTCAAGGATCCGCGCACCTTCGACGGTGTCGAAATGTCCAATGTCGCGCGCCACTGCAACGAATATCTGGTGCGCTGGAACACCGATTTCTCGTTCGAGCCGTGGCTGCTGGAAAAGTGGGAGATGAGCGACGACGCCAGGACGTTGACCCTGCATGTGCGCAAGGGCATCACCTGGTCGAACGGCGACGCCTTCAACGCCGACGATGTCGTCCACAACCTCACCCGCTGGTGCGAGGCCGGCGTCGCCGGCAATTCGGTCGCCGCGCGCATGGGCGCGCTGGTCAATGCCGACACCAAGAAGGTGGTCGATGGCGGCATCGAGAAGGTCGACGACTTCACCATAAAACTCAATCTGCCGAAGCCCGACATTTCGCTGATCGCCGGCATGGCCGACTATCCCGCGCTGATCATGCACCGCTCCTATGACGGCGACGGCGACCCCATGAAGGCGCTGGCGATCACCACGGGTCCTTGCGAGCTGGTGAAATGGGACGCCGAGACGGGTGCGGAGGTGAAACGCAAGGACAAGCCGTGGTGGAAGGGCGAGTTCCATCTCGATGGCATCCAGTGGATCGATTACGGCTCCGACCCCAACGCCATGCTGTCTGCCTTTGAATCCGGCGAGATCGACACCGACCACGAGACCGCCTCGGACGCCGTCGCGCAGACCGACAAGATGGGACTGAAGAATTCCGAGATCGCCACCGGCTCGACCATCGTCGCCCGCTTCAATGTCGGTAATGCGCCCTATGACGACGTCAAGGTGCGCCGCGCCGCCCAGCTCGCGGTGGACAATGCCGCCGTGCTGAAGCTCGGCCTCGACGGCCGGGGCAAACCCGCCGACAACCACCATGTCGGCCCCATGCATCCTGAGTTTGCCGATATCGGCCCGGCCAAGCGCGATGTCGAGCAGGCCAAGAAGCTGCTCGCCGAATCCGGCAAGGCGGACCACGAGTACGAGCTGATCTCGGTCGACGTCGAATGGCAAAAGAGCACCGGCGACGCCATCGCCGCCCAGATGCGCGAGGCGGGCCTCAAGATCAAGCGCACCGTGCTGCCCGCCGCCACCTTCTGGAACGACTGGAGCAAATACCCCTTCTCCTGCACCGAATGGCTGGGCCGCCCGCTCGGCGTCCAGGTGCTGGCGCTGGCCTACAAATCCGGCGCCGCCTGGAACGAAAGCGCCTATGCCAATAAGGAATTCGACGCGCTGCTCGACAAGGCGTTGGCCATGCCGGACGCCAAGGCTCGCAAGGAGATCATGGCCAAGATCGAGCAGAATCTGCGCGATAGCGGCATCATCATCCAGCCCTACTGGCGCTCGGTCTACCGGACCTATCGCAAGGGCGTCGAAGGCTGCGAACAGCACCAGGCGCTTGAGCAGCATTTCGAGAAGGTTTGGATTGAAAGCTGAGGCTAGCGCGGCGCCTCTTCCTTCCCCCCTTGTGGGGGAAGGTGGATTGCCGCGAAGCGGCAAGACGGATGAGGGGTGCGCCACGGAGCGAGGCCTTCGTATCTAAAGCTTTGAGTCCGCGCCTATCTTTCCGGCATCGCCAAGCTGGAACACCCCTTGTGTGTTTGGAATCGTGCATTGTTGAGGGTGCCACGGACCAGGTGCTTGCCTGATCCGTGGCGGCGGTCGAGAGCCCGTCACCCCTCAGGTGGCTTAAACCGTGGA
>NZ_RZSJ01001039.1:0-736 GCF_003998025.1 Mesorhizobium sp. M8A.F.Ca.ET.021.01.1.1 | reverse complement strand
CCCGCACCGTCCTTGTGGTCGGCGACTTCATGGCGGCGGGTCTGGCCGAGGGTCTGGACGAAGCCTTCGCCGAGAATACCGGCGTCAGGATCGTTGACCGCAGCAATGGCTCGTCAGGCTTCGTGCGCGATGATTTCTACAACTGGCCCGAACAGATCAAATCGCTGATCGAAACCGAAAAGCCCGCCGCGGTGGTCGTCATGCTAGGGTCTAACGACCGCCAGCAGATGAAGGTCGGGGACGTACGCGAGCAGCCTCGTTCCGAAAACTGGACCAAGGAGTACGAACACCGTACCGATGAGTTCGGCAAGGCAATCGCCACCGCCAAGGTGCCTTTCCTATGGGTGGGCATGCCGGCCTTCCGGGTGCCGAAGATGACCTCGGACATGCTGGCCTTCAACGACATCTACCACAAGGCGGCCGAAAGCCACGGCGGCGAATTCGTCGATGTCTGGGACGGTTTCGTCGACGAGAACGGGGCCTTCATTACCAGCGGCCCCGACATGAATGGCCAGCCCGTGCGGCTGCGCGCCGATGACGGCATCAACGTGTCCAAGGCAGGCAAGCGCAAACTCGCCTTCTACACCGAAAAGTCGCTGGTGAAGATCCTTGGACTGGCCGCGCCGGGAAGCGTGGCACCGACGGCGGCGCCGGCGGGCGCACCGGTCGAGGCGCCCGGTTCGGCCGCCGCCCCCATCGTCATCGATCGCACCCAACCCATGCTGCTCAGCGATCC
>NZ_RZSJ01001038.1:0-741 GCF_003998025.1 Mesorhizobium sp. M8A.F.Ca.ET.021.01.1.1 | reverse complement strand
CGCTGCCACCGCGCGGTGCGGCGGCAGCAGCCATCGCTGCAGGAAAGAATGGCGGGAGGCGGGAAAGCAGAATGCGTCATATCTCATGATGTCGGGCACCAATTGCCCGGTCACCATGCGAGGCCGTTTGGCGCCGATGGTCAGGGCCGCAGCGCGCCCGCTGTAACGGATGGTCTCGTAGAGCGGCCTGAACCCTTTGCTCTCGTAGTTGGCTCGTTGCTCTTCGACGCCATCGAGCCCGATGGTGCGCCCGGCCAGCCTGTTCATGCCCGCGGTCCACACCGCTTTGCCGTAACCCTTGCCGCGCATATCCGGCCGGCAGATGTAGAGGCCGACGAAACCAAAATCGTGCCCATATTCCACGGCCGAGATTCCGGCGACCATTTCGCTGCCGGCAAAGGCGCCGATGAAACCCGCGGGATCCGCTGCCTGAAACATCGCCGCATCGTCAACGCCAGGGTTCCAGCCCTCCGCGGCCGCCCAGTCGATGAGGTCAGCCAATTCTCCCAGCGACAGCGTGCGGATGATCGGTTTCATGGTGCTTACTCGGCAGCGACTGCTCCTGGAGAGAACGATTTCAGCATACCACGATAGGGCTTGGCGAGCGGGGTCGCATAAGCACCGCGCTTCGATGTCGCGAGGCCAAGAGCCACCAGGGCCTCGGCTTGCTTCAAAGCGGCTCCGACGCCGTCAACGACAGGCAGACCGAACTCGCCCTGCAACCTGTGGGCAAGATCCGCC
>NZ_RZSJ01001037.1:0-742 GCF_003998025.1 Mesorhizobium sp. M8A.F.Ca.ET.021.01.1.1 | reverse complement strand
GTCGGCGCTAACGGTGAAATCCGGAGCGGTGATCGCGCCGGTTGCCGACACCGCGAAATCGACCCCGCCGGCAACCGGCACACCGACCGTCGGCGACAACACCGAAACGTCGCCCAATTTGCCCTTGATGTCGGCCTGGATGTCCGTGCCTTGCATGCTGGCCGTACCGCTGGCGCTGAGCGATCCGGAAGAGAGTTCGATCGAGTTCGCAGCGAAAGATCCCTGCGGATCGCGCGATGCAGCGGCCGAGAATTTCACCCTCCCGCCGAGCACCGAGGCGATCTGCTGCGGGAACGCGGTCGCCACCGCGTCGGCATTCAATTTGAGCTGCATCGACATGTCGGCCAGCGCCACCGTCGCCGTCAGCGACGCATTGAGCGCATCGGAGCGCAGCGTACCCTGATCGATGGCAATAATGGCGTCCTTGCTGATTGAGCCGGCCAGATCGACGTCGACCTTGCCGGTGATCAGCGGCGCCAGTGTCGCGACGTCGGTTTTCAGGCCGCCCGCCTCCAGCTTGACGGCAACCGGGCCGGCGCGATTCTGGATATCGAAACCATCGGAATGGATTTGCGCCGCCAGATCATCCAGCCGCGTGCCGCCGACGACGATCGAAACGAAGGAGGCGCCGATGTCGACGATCGGCGCCTTGCCGTCGCCGAAGGCGCGTGCGGTGGCGTTCTTGATCGCGAGCGTGATCGGCTGCGCCTTGCTGCCGACGCTGATCACCACGGGCGGGCCC
>NZ_RZSJ01001036.1:0-759 GCF_003998025.1 Mesorhizobium sp. M8A.F.Ca.ET.021.01.1.1 | reverse complement strand
GTTCATGGACGCCGGACCACGCGTCAGCGAGGCGATGGGCGTCTATGTCAGGATCAGGCTGCTCGCCGCCCCATTCTCTCTGATCAACTACGCTGTCCTCGGATACGTGCTGGGGCGCGGCGAGGGTGGGCTGGGGCTTGTCCTGCAACTGGTGCTCAACGGCATCAACATCGCGCTCTGCTTCCTGCTCGGCCTTGAACTTGGCTGGGGCGTTTCCGGCGTCGCCTGGGCAACCGTCACCGGCGAATTCCTCGCCATGCTGCTTGGTCTTGCGATCGTGGTGCGGCGGTTCCGATCCAGCCCGCCCTTACCTCGCCACCGCCTGCTCGACATGGGCGCCTTCCGGCACATGCTGTCGCTCAACCGCGACATCATGATCCGCTCGTTTTCGCTGCTTGCCGCCTTCGCGCTGTTCACCCGCCAGGGCGCTGAGTTCGGCACGGTGACGCTCGCCGCCAATGCGGTGCTGATGAATTTCTTTCTTGTCGCCGGCTATTTCCTCGACGGCTTTGCTACCGCCGCCGAACAGCTGGCCGGCCGCGCCATCGGCGCGCGGGCGGCGCAACCCTTCCGGCAGGCGGTCCGTCTGACCCTGTTCTGGGGCTTCGGCCTGGCCGGCGGCGCGACATTGGTGCTGTTGCTGGCGGGTGCCAATCTGGTCGCTGTCGTGACGACATCGCAGGAGGTCCGCGCGGTGGCCGATGTGTATCTGCCGTGGGCGGCGTTCACCGCGCGGACCTCCTGCGATGTCGTCACGAC
>NZ_RZSJ01001035.1:0-762 GCF_003998025.1 Mesorhizobium sp. M8A.F.Ca.ET.021.01.1.1 | reverse complement strand
GGTCGAAAACCCCGTGGATCAGCCGCGAAACCAGCCGCTGATCCTTTTCGCGCCACAGCGACGGGAAGGAAAACCCCTTGAGTTCGCGGCCGTAGCAGGCGCAGAGCCTGGTGCCGGCCAGACGAAACACGGGCTGACCACGCGTGTCCCTTTCCAGGATGAACGTATCGGCCAGCAGCGACTTGATGTCGGCCGGCTCGACTTCCGATCGCTTCGGAGCGGGGCGTCCGTCACGCAGGCGGTTCCAATAGTGGAACAGCGTGATCGATCCGTTTTGGTTCATACTAAAAAGCTCCGCGCATTCTGTCGTCTGATGTCCCATCGGTGAACAGAAGGGCGCCCTCCGATGACCTACATGCGTTCCGGAGCAGGAAGCGTGCCAGCGTCGTTAACACTTGTTCACGGGTCGGGGCCGTTAAGGTTAACAAGTGGTTTACGTTGCGCCCTGGCGAGCCGCGTGGCACACCAAAACCACTCCAGAAGCGGTCGTTTCGCGACGATCGGCAGCACTTCAGTCAAGAGTTTTAGGGGAGCAGGGGGCTCGACCGGCCGTTCAAGGGAAACCTTGGACGGCTTCTTTTTTGATTCGCACCTGTGATTCGGAGCGGGACGATTCGCCATTTGCGGTTCCATCGGCGGTGATCTAGATGCTGGCCAGGCCGAACCAGCCCCAGACCGAACCGGCCCCGGACTGAACCAGCATCGAGTGCGATTGCAGATGAATGAACCGCAAAATCCGTCCCAGCCCGAACCGGCCGAAGC
>NZ_RZSJ01001034.1:0-765 GCF_003998025.1 Mesorhizobium sp. M8A.F.Ca.ET.021.01.1.1 | reverse complement strand
GCCACAATGTTAGCAGGTTGTGGCCGCCGGCGGCCACAACCTGCTAACATTGTGGCTAATTAAACGGCGCCGCACTATGATCGGGGTTCGCGGCAGCATAACTTGACAGGGCACGCATTGGGTAGGGCAAGCGGGGAAGGACGAGATTTGCCATCCCGAGGACGTCTCAGATCGAAAAAATTTACGACGGCTCTTGAAATGTTATGCCTCTGTTTCCAATTTGTGGCGGTATGAAGCCGCTTCCAGCGAACGATCACGACTTTCGAAAAGCGCTATCGTCGAGTGACACGGCGCTGGTCGCGGTGTGGCGCCATCTCGAGCGGTCACCCAAAACTGACCTAATCGCCTCACGCCGCTCGACTGTCGCCGATCTTCTTGCGCAACTGGTGAGAGGGACCGAAGGGCGCTTCTCTAGAGTTCACGAGCTTACGCGCGTCCTCCTTGTTGATCTGGAAAACGCGCGCGGCGATGCAGCGAGCTTTTGGAAAGCCGTTGGGGGCTTCGCGCTCAGTTCAAAGGTCTTCGTCCGTAAGAATTTTGACGTCGACGTCGGCCGTTTTCTCGATGCCAATTTCGATCGACACCCCGTGTTCGACGGACAGCATCGCACCGTCGCTGTCCAGAATTACATGTCGGCGACCAAGCGCGTTGAGTTGGTCAATGAGTTGGTTGCAAAGGTACTGAAAGATCCGTTCTCACCCGATGACGGTCTTGAGGCGATGCAAACCAAGCTCGCGGAGCTTGCTGAATTCGCGGTACGTAAGG
>NZ_RZSJ01001033.1:0-793 GCF_003998025.1 Mesorhizobium sp. M8A.F.Ca.ET.021.01.1.1 | reverse complement strand
CTGCCATTGGAACGCGCATCGACACCGCCGCCATCGCGGGCGGCGCCGCCACTGCCGCCAACGCCCACGGAAACGATGGCCGAGACGGCGATCGAAAAGCCGCCATTGCCGCCGCCGCCGCCAACCGACTGCACGATGATGCCGGCCGAATCCGCGCCATGCGTCGTCACATCGGACTGGGTGCCGTTGAAGGTGACCGCATCGCCGGTGCCGCCGCCGGCGCCTTTCCTGCCGATGCCGACACTGACGCCGGCGCTGCCTGCGACGCTGCCGCCGCCATTGCCGCCACCGCCGCCGATCGACTGCGCGATGATGCCGGCGGAGCGATCCTGGAATGTTTCGACGCTGCCGCCGGTCGTCATGTTGACCGTGCCGCCCTTGCCGCCCGGGCCGCCTTCGCCTCCGACGCCGACCGAGATAAGCGCGGAGATCGACAACGCAAACCCGCCATTGCCGCCGCCGCCACCCACCGACTGCGTCAGGATGCCGGTCGAGTCGGTGCCATGCGTCGTCACATGCGAGGTGCCGACATTGTAGATGACGTTACCGCCGGCGCCGCCCGCGCCACCCTTGCCGCCAATCGAGGCCGAAACCGCTCCGCTGACCGTATAGCTGCCGCCGCCATTGCCGCCGCCGCCGCCCACCGATTGCGTCAGTATGCCGATGGCAGAGATTCCGCTCGTCTCGACCGTTGGACCGCCGGCGGCCTGCTGGACGTTGACGTCGCCGCCATTGCTGGCCGCACCGCCGGAACCGCCGACGCCGACCGCGACCACGGGGCCGCCGGCGGTCC
>NZ_RZSJ01001032.1:0-800 GCF_003998025.1 Mesorhizobium sp. M8A.F.Ca.ET.021.01.1.1 | reverse complement strand
TTCTTTCTCCCAGTTTACGGGGAGAAATGCCCGGCAGGGCAATGAGGGGCAGCGCCGACACCAACGATTGACCGCCCGGGACACCAAGCTCTGGATATCGAATCCCTGGCTGGCCCTGATCCCCGCCGCTTTGGCTCAATGAATGAGCGCGGAGGCATAACTATCTATGTTGGAGAGTAATCAGGCATCACAGGTCGGATCATCATGTACAAACATCTGCTCATCGCCACCGACGGCTCGGAACTGGCCGGCAAGGGCGTCGCCCAGGGCCTCATTTTGGCCAAGGACCTCGGCGCCGCCGTCACCTTCGTCACCGTTTCGGAACAATTCCCGATCTTCGCCTGGGGCGGCGCCATGGCCGGCTATGCCGCCGGCGATGAACTGGCCGTCTTCCAGGAAGAATCGCGCCGCTATGGCAGGGAAGTGCTCGACAAATGCAAGGCATCCGCAGATGCCGCCGGCGTCTCCGCCAAACTGGTCCATGTCGAGGACAAACGGCCCGCCGAAGCGATCCTGGAATTGTCCAAGGCGCAAGACTGCGACCTGATCGTCATGGCCTCGCATGGCCGCCGCGGGCTGGGCAGGCTGCTTCTGGGCAGCCAGACGGCGGAGGTGCTGTCCTACACCGAGATCCCGGTGCTGGTGGTGCGGTAGGTCCCGCACCTCACTTTTTAAAAAATGCCGCCGGTCAGGGCTGCTTGCCGGGTTCATTCGTCAGCGCATATTCAACCCGTGGCGGGTGCCCGAAGAGCTGTTTGTAGGCCCGGCTGAAGGCGGCTTCGGATTCGTAGCCGATGCGC
>NZ_RZSJ01001031.1:0-802 GCF_003998025.1 Mesorhizobium sp. M8A.F.Ca.ET.021.01.1.1 | reverse complement strand
AACTGGCGGTCCAGGCCAGCTCGCCGCGCGAAGCCTGGGGCTTCTGGGCCGATCGCGGCGCCACCATCATCCAGACCGACGAGCCGAAGGCGGCGATCGCCTGGCTAGCGGCGAACGGCTATCGTGTGCCTTATGCCGACGAGAAGCGGCCGGCCGAACCGGCGCATACGGCCAGCATCAATTAGGGCTGAAGCTGCCGATCTCCCTCTCGTGACTGTTGCCCGGCAGGTCGGAGGGGCGCCGTCCCACAACCTGTCGATCACTGAAATCTGCGGCCCGAAAAACAAAGGCCGCCCGGAGGCGGCCTTTGATATCGGAAATTCGAAACGCTTAGCGCTTCGAGAACTGGAAGGAGCGACGGGCCTTGGCCTTGCCGTACTTCTTGCGCTCGACGACGCGGCTGTCGCGGGTCAGGAAGCCACCCTTCTTGAGCACGGCACGCAGCGCCGGCTCGTAATAGGTCAGCGCCTTGGAGATGCCGTGACGAACGGCACCGGCCTGGCCGGAGAGGCCGCCACCGACGACGGTGGCGACAATGTCGTACTGGCCCGAACGGTTGGACGCGATGATCGGCTGGTTGAGGATCATCTGCAGGACCGGACGCGCGAAATAGGTCGCGAATTCCTTGTCGTTGACGACGATCTTGCCGGAACCCGGCTTCACCCAGACGCGCGCGATGGCGTTCTTGCGCTTGCCGGTGGCATAGGCGCGGCCCGACTTGTCGAGCTTCTGGACATGGACGGGGGCCGCGGCCTGGGTGTTCGTGTTCCCGGTGGCGGCGCCCAGTTCTGCGAGCGAGGAA
>NZ_RZSJ01001030.1:0-811 GCF_003998025.1 Mesorhizobium sp. M8A.F.Ca.ET.021.01.1.1 | reverse complement strand
GTCGCGCTGTCGCCGGAGGGTGCCGCCTACCTGCCCCACATCCAGTCGGCCTTCGCGACCATTGGCAGCAGCACCACGGAATTGTTCGAACCACGCGCCGTCCGGACCGTCTCTATCCGGGTGCCGATCTCGTTTGCCTTGCTGGCATTGGTCCCGGCGCTGCCCGATCTCGCCAAGGCGCTGCCGCGCGTCCAGCTCGATCTGGTGACGATCCATCGGCCGACCGACTACGATCTGCCGGGCTCGGCGCTCGACATCCGTTTCGGCAACGGATCCTTTCCCGGACGCGAGGCCGAGAGGCTGACCGCCGAGCGGCTTGTGCCGGTGGCAAGTCCGGCGCTCGCCAGTGCCGCCGACTGGACATCCCTGCCGCTGCTTCTGGTGGCCGGCGCGCGCGAGATGTGGTCGGAGTGGTTCGCGGCGGCCGGATTGGCCGGCCAGCCCCAGCGGTCGCACCGTTTCGACAGTTTCGTCGCAGCCATGGAGGCGGCGAGCGCCGGCGCCGGCGTGCTGCTGGGGTCGCGACCGCTTGTCGACGCGGCGCTCGACAGCGGGACGCTGGTTCCGCTCTCCGATTTTGAACTTTCCAGCACGTCAGGGCATTTTGTGACCAGGCCATCGACGGCGCAGCTGACCAGTGCCGAGCAGGATTTCCGCCACTGGCTGCTAAAGCGCCTTGCCGGCAAGGCCCGGACCTGACTGGCGCGCTACCGCGAAGCTATGCCGATACGCTTCCAGTAGATCAGCGTGCCCGTCAGCCCGCCATGCGGTTTCAGCGCATAGTCAGGAATTTCGCCGGTGAGGATGAAGC
>NZ_RZSJ01000102.1:0-13648 GCF_003998025.1 Mesorhizobium sp. M8A.F.Ca.ET.021.01.1.1 | reverse complement strand
ATCGAATAGAGCGTCGTCCAGCAGGACAGGAAATCGTGGCTGGTGGTGTAGCAGAAGTCCGACGCATGCGCGGTCGAGCCGATATCGGTCGGGATGCCCGACTTGTCGATGCCGACAATGTCGTCCCAGCCGCGTTCGATCAGATGATGAGCGATCGATGCACCGACAATGCCGCCGAGGCCAATGATGACGACCTTCGCCTTTTTCGGAAATTCTGCCATTGCCCGCGACTCCAAGTGCTGTTGCGGGCGGCGTCGGCGCCCGTTTGATCGGCGCACAATATGCAGGCGGCGGGCACTGCGCTACCGCCTGTTTGCGACACGCCACGGATGCGGCGCGACCCGTCGTGGCTCAGGAAAAACAGCTACCGTCAGGCAAACGCCCAGACGTCCTCGGCCTGGAAGCCGACCTGGTAGCCGGCGGTCTTCAGCTTGACCACGACCTGGCCGATTTCCAGGGCGGGCAGCGCACCGACCTCGATCTTGATCATGCCGGGACGGTAGCGCTTGAGGTCGAGCTGTTCGAAGACGATCCAGTCGGCGCCTTCGCAATCGACGAGGAAGGCGTCGATATGGCTGACGCCGTTGCGGTCGAGCAATGTCTGCAAGGTCTCCGACGGCACCTCGATGTCTTTCAGATGCGGCGCGAACTTGTTGAAGTTGGCATCGGCCTCGCCCCAGGCGTTCTTGCCCGACATCAAATTGGTGTCGGTCACCGACGAGCAACCGATGAACTCGATCGGCAGCGTGCCGGCCTCCAGGGCAGCGGCATCGAAAGTGTGGACGGTGATGGTGCCCTTGGTCCTGGTCACCGCCACAGGCTCGATGATGAAGCGCTCCGTATCTGGATAGTTGGCGCGTAGCCGCTTCTGATTGTACGGGATCGGCTCGACCAGCACGGCGCGGGCCCTTGGGATGCGGTGCAGCCAGGGCGTCACGTCATCGAACAGCGCGCCATCGCAGGCGCCGACATTGACCATCTGGAATGGCCGGCCGCCAACACCGAAATGCGCCCTCAGCGCCGCCTTGACCAGGAATTTGGTGCCGCGCAGTGACGGCCCGCGATCGAGCAGGCCGGCGGGAAGGCCAAGCGACAGGGCAATGCGCGCCAGGCTGGAAACCGAACTCATGATTTGTCTCCGGGAATGACGTGCAAGGCGGCGCGATGCTGGCCACGGGCGACCGCCGCCCACAGTTCCATGAAGGGCGGTGCCAGCAGCAGGAATGGCGGGATCAGATGCGGGAAATAGATGCGCGTATCGTGGATCGGAAAGACGGTGAATTTGGCTAGCGCGCCGAGCACCAGCGCCGCGAACAGGATACCGGCGCGGCGATCGAGCTTGAAGCCGGCACGGCTCGCCGCATACCAGCCGGCCAGCGCCAGCACCGAAACGCCGATCCAACTGTTCAGGTTGACGGCGCGCAGCAGCGACGTGGCGAACGCCCTGAGATAGGCGATGACCGAGAAGGCCGGCTCGAACCCGTCCATATTGTAGTGCTGTTCGATGCTGGAGAACCAAAGATGCGGCCACCAGCCGGGATGATGGGCCCAGTGCGAAATGGCGAAATAGGCAATTAAGGACGCGGCAAAGCCGGCCAGCGCGCCCCATGCCTGCTGCCGGAAGACGACCAGCAGCACAGCGAAAACAGCAAGGAAAACAATATTGTCCGGTCGCACCATGAAGGCGGGAAAGAGCAGGATCGCCGTCGCCGCCTCGCGGCCTCTGACGTAGGCGTAGAGCCCGCCGAGCAGCAGCGCCGAGGTGAGCAGATCCGGCGTCGAGGCGCGCGCCGCATCGCCGAAATCGGCCATGATCAGCACCGCGCCGACCACCGGCGCCAGGGCCAATGCGTTTTGCGAACGCAGCCAGAGCAGCGTGATCGCGCCGAACAGCAGTGCCGAAAACACCTGCACCAGACGCATCGCCTCGACCGGTGACATCACCCCGCTCAGCGTCGACAGGATTTCGGCATAGAGGAACTTGATCCGGTACATGCCGAGCAGCGAATGGAAGTCGGCGGCGTTCTGCGCCATGTGGCTGCGGAAGCCGCCGCCATCGTCGGTCAGCGCCTTGTAGTCGCCGGCCGAGACACCCGATTTGACGGTGTCGTAGGTATAGTCATGCAGCGCTTGCGCATCGGGGTAGGTGCTCTCCTCCGATATGGCGAGATAGGGCAGCATGTCCCAGTTGGCGTCGGGCATCACCCAGGCCGTGAACGCCGTCAGAAGGATATAGAGCGCGAAAGCCGCGGCGCCGATCGGAGCCGCCAGCCGCGCATAAGTTCCCTCACCCCACGCCAGGCCGGCCTCGACGAGCCGGTCGAGTGGATTCTTTGCAGAGGGCGACTTGGTCAGCATGACAGTGTTCAGCGAACCTCGTTAACGGACTTGGCTTTTGACGAAATCCTTAACGATCGCCACGATGCCGCGCGACAAAAGGCTGTCGAAGGCGTCGACGAAGCGGTCGACATGCTCGCGCTGGCAGATCAGCGGCGGCTCCAGCCGGATGACGTTGCGGTTGTATTCGGTGAAGGCGACGAGCACGTCATAGTCGCGCAACAACAGCGCGCCGACGAAGCCGGACAGCGAGCCCTTCAGCTTGTCGTCGAGCACGCTGACGATGGGGCGCAGTACCATAGGCAAGGTCTGCGAGAAGTCGTGGAACTCCAGGCCAATCATGAAACCCTTGCCGCGCACGTCCTTGATGATCTTGGGGTATTTTTCCCTGAGCGCCTGCAGGCGCTGCAGCAGGTAATCGCCGGTAACGGCGGCATTGTCGATCAGCCCCTCGTCGTAGAGCACGTTGATGCCCTCGATCGCGGTGGCGCACGCCTCGCCCATGCCACCGAAGGTGGCCATGGCATGGATCATCGCCGTCTTCGGCGTGCCATAGGCCTTCATGTAGATTTCGCGGCGCGCAATCATCGCGCCGACCGCTGCCTTGCCGGCGCCAAGCGACTTGGCCAATGCCGTCACGTCAGGCACGACGCCGTAATGCTCGAAGGCATAGAAGCGGCCCGAGCGGCCATAGCCGCACTGGACTTCGTCGGCGACCCACAGCACGCCATACTGGTCGCACAGCGCCCGCAGCTTTTGCCAGTATTCAGTCGGCGCCTGGATGATGCCGCCGCCGCCCTGGATGGTTTCCAGCACGATGACGCCGACTTCCGGATCGGAGCGGAACAGGCGCTCCACGGCTTCGATATCGGCGAAGGGAATGCGCACCGTGTTGTCGGCCATCTTGAAGTCGGCGCGATAGAGCTGGCCGTCGGTGATGCCCAGCACACCCTTGGTCTTGCCGTGGAAGGAATTCTCGGCATAGACGATCTTCGGCCGCTTCGGACCGGCGGCGCGCTCGGCGAGCTTCACCGCCGCTTCCATCGCTTCCGAGCCGGACGAGCCGAGGAACACCATATCGAGATCGCCAGGCGAGCATTTGGCGATGTTGTGCGCCAACGCGGCCGCATATTGCGACATGAAGGCGATGGCGATTTCCTGCCGCTTTTCCTCCTGGAATTTTTTGCGGACTTCCAGAATGCGCGGATGGTTGTGGCCGAAGGCCAACGAACCGAAGCCGCCGAAGAAATCGAGGATCTTGCGGCCGTTCTGGTCGATGTAGAACATGCCCTCGGCACGCTCGATCTTGATCTTGTGGAAGCCGAGCAACTTCATGAAATGCAGCTGGCCCGGGTTGAGATGCGCCTTGAACAGGTCGGTCATCCCTGCGACATCCATCGCCTTGGCCTGCTCGACGCTGATCAGGTCGGGCTTGGCGATGGTGGCGGGCGACAGCGTCGGCGCGCTGACCAGGGTGCGCGTATTCGTCTGCTCCGGCTTGGCCATGACGGTCATTTCAATCTCCTGTCAGCGCTCCGACCAGCGTCGTGCGCAATAAGCTGTGTTGGCAGGCCGCTATTCGCCGGGCACATGTTTGGTGGCGACAGCGGGACCTGCCTTCTTGGCGCGGTATTCGCTGTAGGCGGCGATCAGCATGTCCTCGTCGCGGTATTGCGGCACCCAGCCGAGCTGGCGCTCGGCCTTGGATACGTCGAGCACGCATTCCTCGTCGGCGATCAGATATTGCTCGGGATCCATGATCGGCAGGTTGATGAGATCGAGCAGGTCGAGCGTGCGCTTGACCGCCCAGCCGGGCGTAGGCAGCAGGATCGACTTCGAGCCGGCATGCCGGATCAGGTCACCGAGCAATTTTCTCACCGGCGGCGGGTTGAGCGAGCCGAGATTATAGGCCTCGTTGGGCACACCGGCCTTCCAGGCCGCGCGTGCGGCCTCGGCGCAGTCGAACACCGAGATGAATTGATAAGGGTTGCGGCCCGAACCGATCATCGGCACCGGAAAACTCCAGTCGATCAGCTTGAACAGCTTTTCCAGGATGCCGAGCCGGCCGGGTCCGATGATCAGGCGCGGACGAAACAGCGAGATCGACATGCCGCGCCTGCGCCATTCGGCGGCCAGTTCCTCGGTCTTCTGCTTCGACCAGCCATATTCGCCGAGCGGCGCGACCGGATGCTCCTCGGTCATCGGCTGGGTGACCGTGTGGCCGTAGATCATGTCGGTCGTGTAGTGGACAAGCTTCGGCGCGCCAGCCTTGTCCATGGCCTGCATGATGTGCTCGGTACCGTGGACGTTGACCGGAAAGAAGAAATCGTGCCGCTTGGCACGCACCTGGATCGGCGACAGCATCTTGGCCGACAAATTGTAGACCATGTCGTCGGCTTTCAGCCCGACCGCGGCAACCGAGCCCGGGTCGGTGACGTCGCACTTGATGAAGCGGACATTGCGGTAATGCGCAAGGTCGCTCTTGGCGATGTCGACGACGACGACTTCCTCACCATCGGCCACAAGCTTCGGCGCAAGGTGGCGGCCGACGAAGCCGTCACCGCCGAAAATCACATGTCTCATCGAACGATCTCGTTTGCCTGTATCTTGTCGGAGGTGATGGACGCGCTCTGCTCCTCATGCCCTCGCCCACTTTGCGCGATCAGCACCGTGCCGACGCAGATGCAGGCGATGCCGGCGATGCGCCAGCCGTTGAGATCCTCGCGGAACACGAAATAGGCGAAGATCGCGACGGCGACGTAAGCCAGGCTGAGAAACGGATAGGCAAAGGAGAGTTCGACTTTGGAAAGCACATAGAGGTGCGAGACCATCGAAATGACGAAGGTGCACAGGCCAAGGAAGACCCAGGGGCTGAAGACGATCTGCAACAGCTTGATCAGCGGATTGGTGCCCTCGAACGAAATCGGTCCGAGCGACATCATGCCTTGCTTCAGCATAAGCTGCGCGGCGGCATTGGTCATGACCGTAAAGAGAATGAAGACGATATATTTCATTTCAACCCGCCACCCCCGCAATATCAGGTAATACAAACCTGAAAAGATTTCGTGAACTCACGAAACTGTTTTGAGTAAATCTTGCCGTTAAGCGCTCAGAAACCATGATTAATTCCAATTTTATCTATTCGGCCGCCTCGGCGCCGCGGCGCCTGTGGTCGATGCTCCCGGCCGTACGCGCCCAGAAATCGGACATGAAGGCGGGATCGCGCAACGCTTCCAGTCTCGGCCAGTCGGGGAACGAAGCGCTGAAGGTCGCAGCCGACATGCGTGCATCCTTGTAAGGGTTGACCGCCCCGCCGGCCGCGATGGTCATGCGGTCGAGCTCGCCGAGCAGGGCAAGCGTCGCCGCTCCCCTGTTGGGGAAGTCCAGCGTCAGCGTGTAGCCCGGCCTCGGGAACGACAGCAGTGCCGGCGAGCGGACTCCGCCGAAGCGCTTCAGGACGGTGAGGAAGGACCCCTGCCTGGCCTGGCGGGCAGCCGTCAGCAATGCCGGCACGATCGCGCGCGCCGCCTCTTCCGGGACCACGCTTTGATGCTGGAACAGCCCCTTCGGGCCATAGAGCCTGTTCCAGTCGTGCAAACCGTCGAGTGGGAAGAAAAAGCCCTGGTATTCGACCTGGCGCGGCACGGTAGCCGGGCGTTTTTTCCACCTGTAGGCAGCGTTGAACGCGGTCAGGAACGGCCGGCTGAGCACGTTGAAGGGCGGCTGGAACGGCACCGAGAATTTCCCGTTTGCACGCGCGGCCGCGTGCGACCCATGCTCGGCGTGGTTGCCGGTAAACAGCAAGCCCCGTCCGCTGTCGCGGCCACCGGCAAGTTGGTCGATCCAGGCGACGGCATATTCGTTGGCCTGGTCCGCTGCTTCGGCAAGGTCGAAATATTCGCCGAGTTCGCGAAACCGCGCCGTCTTTTCGATGATGTCGAGCGACGGAACCCGCATCAGCCGGATCGAGGCCGACAGGATCAGGCCCGTGAGGCCCATGCCCCCGATGGTCGCCCGAAACAGACGCGGATTGTCGGTCGCCGAGCAGCGATAGCTACGCCCGTCCGACCGCAGCAGGGTGAAGCTTTCCACATGGCAACCGAACGTGCCGCGCCGGTGATGGTTCTTGCCATGGACATCGTTGGCGATGGCGCCGCCGAGCGTGACGAATTGTGTGCCGGGGACCACCGCCGGAAAGAAACCGTGAGGCGCGGCATGTGCAATGACATCCGCGAGCGGCACACCGGCATCCGCTTCGAGCAGGCCGCTCTCGGCGTTGAAGCCGCGAATGCGGTTCAGGGACCGCATGTCGATGACCGTGCCGGCCTGGTTCTGGCAGGAATCGCCATAGGACCGGCCATTGCCATAGGCAAGCAACGATGCTTGCCTGGCCTGGCCGCCTTTCAGCAGTGCAATGGCGTCATCGGCATGCATCGCCCTTGCCGCAGGCGGCGTGGCAAGGCCAAAGCTCTGGAAGCGTTCGGCCATGCCTACCAGCCCCCGATGACCAGCAGCACCGCGCCGATCGCTACCACGATCTGGCTACGCCAGTCGCGTATGATGAAGACGACCGGGTCATCGTGCATTTCGTCGCGGCGCGCCAGGATCCAGACGCGCATGGTGAGGTAGAGCACGATCGGCGCCAGCGGCCAGATCAGCCAGGGATGCGGATAAAGTTCGCGCACCGCGACGCTGTCCATGTAGAGCGCCAGCACCAGCGCCGAGGAGAAGGCCGAAGCCATGCCGGCCTGGGCGACGATCTCCTGGTCTTCGGTGCGATAGCCGCGGCCGGCAATGCGTTCGCCTGGCGGAATGGCGGTGGTGCGCAATTCGACGAAGCGCTTCACCAGCGCCAGCGACAGGAAGAAGAAGATCGAGAAGGCGAGCAGCCAGAACGAGACGTCGACGCCTGTGGCGGCCGCGCCCGCCAGCACACGGATCGTATAGAGCCCGGCAAGCGTCAGCACGTCGACCAGAAGCATGCGCTTGAACGACAGCGAATAGGCGGTCGTAACGACCATATAGCCACCGAGCACCCCGAGGAATTCGATCGGCAGAAGGCAGCCGGTGCCGACGCCGATCGCCAGCAGCACCGCGATCGCGCCAAGGCCGAACGGGATCGAGAGCGCGCCGCTGGCGAACGGCCTGTTGCGCTTGGTGACGTGCTTGCGGTCGAGCGCAAGGTCGAAGAAGTCGTTGAGGATATAGATCGCCGAGGCAACGGCGCTGAACGAGACGAACGCCAGCAGGCATTCCCAGATCATGTTGGAGTTGAAATATTCGTGCGACAGCATCATCGGCACGGCGATCAGCGAATTCTTCAGCCATTGGTGGACGCGCAGCATCTTGATGATGGTCGGCAATGTCGGCTTCGGAGCCGGCATCGTTTCGGCGCCATGCGCCGCCTGCCAGCGTGCGGCATGACGGTCCGGCGCCACCACGATCGCGCTGCGCGCCGCGTCGAAGACCTGGAGGTCATGGCGGCTGTTGCCGGCATAGTCGAAACCGGCATCGCCATAGGCCGCGAGGAGCGAGGCGCGCTTCTTGCCCGAAGTGAGATTGTCGAGGCCGTCGGTGGCCAGCACCCGGTCGAAGATGCCGAGATGGACGGCAATGGCGTCGGCGAACTTGCGCGGCGTGCCGGTGGCCAGCACGAGCTTGCGGCCTTCGGCGTGCTCGGTGCGGAGCCGGTCGAGCAACGGCGCCCGATAGGGCAGCGTGGCGGGGTCGATGTCCACGCGCTGGGCGATCGCCTGCTTCAGCCGCGCCGGTCCCCCGGCCGCCCAGAAAGGCACCAGGAAAAGATAGAGCGGGTTCTTCTTGAGGAGGATGAACAGTCCTTCCCACAACAGGTCGGTCGCGATCAGCGTGCCGTCGAGATCGACCGCAAGCGGTATTGCGTTCCTGTCCGACCGCGCGTCCATGCCCGTCCTGCCCTGCCAGCATATGATCCGGAAACCGGAACCCGTTGAGCGCCGTATTTCGGCGTCTTGGACAGTGGTATAGCGGGGGATCGCCTAGCGAACGTTAAAACGTACGGTTGCAGACGGCTGCCGCGGCGGTATTTCAGGCGTCACTGTTAAGCAACAGCTACCGGAAACGATAAAAGGCCGGACAAATGCCCGGCCTTTCCAACCATGCCACGGAGATTACTTGATGCGGGCGACGCCGCCGGAAATCTCGATGGTTTCCGAACCGGTCAGGGCTTCGAGGTCACCGTTCGGCAAGGTGACGAAGCAGCCGTTCTGGCAGAACTCGACGGTTTCACCGCCGGCCAGGGCAAGCTCGGTCTTGCTGCCGCCCTCGGTCACGACCAGCGTGCGGGTCTCGGCGTCCTTGTTGACCGCGCTGGCGGCATGGGCCGAGCCGCTCACGGCGAGCAAGGCCACGGCAGCGACGAGAGACTTCCACATTTGCAGTATCGGTGTTCCCACCGCCTCTGTTGCATTTCACAAGGCATTTTCGCCTTTGCATGGGAGCTTATATGAGATGAAAGCTGAACCGCAACTGAATGCCGCATTCATGCCGCAATTGGCTTTGGCTTTGCCCACCTCGTTAACCTGGCCGCCCGGCACGAAATGAGCCGAAAGGCAGCGACGGGCGCCGCCCGGCAGGCCGGATCCCGGGCCTAGTCCGGATCGGGCTTCTTGGACTTGCGCGGCTTCGGCAGCTTTTTCGACTCCGCCTCGGCTTGCGCCTTGGCCTCTTCCTGCTCCGCGAAATCGGCCTCGATCTTGTCGTCATCGGTTGGCCAAGCCTGGTGCTTCTTGGCCTCGACGACCGCGCGCGGCGTGGAAGGGATTTCGATGTGCTGGTCGTCGAACTTCTCCAGCACGGTGAAGCGGACGTCGTTCTGCACGATGTTGCCGTTCATCACATCGGCCAGGAACACACGAATCTCGAATTCGAGCGCGGCGGGTCCGAAATTGGAAAACAGCACGAAAGGCTCGGGATTCTTCAACACCAGCGGATGGCTGCGCGCGATATCCAGCAGCACGGCGTGGACCTGCTTGACGTCGCTGCCATAGGCGACGCCGACCTTGATGTCGATGCGGCCGAGCTTGTTGCGGTGCGTCCAGTTGCCGACGGCGTTGTTGATCAGGTTGGAATTGGGCAGGATCACCGACTGCCGCTGGAAGGTCTCGATCTCCGTGGCGCGCACGCTGATCTTCTTGACCGTGCCGCTGACGTCGCCGGCCACGATCCAGTCGCCGACCTTGAAAGGACGCTCGGCCAAAAGGATCAGGCCGGAGACGAAATTAGACACCACATTCTGCAGGCCAAAGCCGATACCGAGGGAGAGAGCACCGGCGACCAGCGCCAGGCTGGAGAGGTCGATACCGGCGGCCGAGATGCCGACCAGCGCCGCCAAGGCGACGCCGGCATAGCCGACCGCCAGCCGGATCGAGTTGCGCACCCCGGTGTCGACCTTGCCGCGCGCCATGACCGAGCCGTCGAGCCAGCCCTGGAACCAGCGCGTCAGGAAATAGCCTATGACGAAGACGACGATGCCCGACAGGATGCCGGTGACCGAAATCGTCACCGAACCGATATTGATGCCGGTTGCGAGCTTATATGCCCACGCCTCGATATCGCCGGGCTGGAAGCCCCACATCAAGAGGATCAGCGGCAGGAACACCAGCACGATCATCAGGTTGATGGCGATGCTGACGACAAGGCCGAGCTGGTCGAGTGCGGTGTCCTCGTAGCTGGAATTGGCCGACAGCCAGCGCCCGACCGACGTGTTGGCGAAAGCGCCCTCCTCGCCGATCTCGCGCGCCGACAGGAAGCCGATATAGGCTGTTATCAGCGCGGTGCCGGTGACCACGACCTGCAGCGATACGAACAGCGCAAGGCCGATATAACCGAGCAGCGCCGCGATGATGGTGAAAAGCCCGAGCCCGAGCGAGGTGTAGCGCAGCCATGCCGGCCATGGGCGCCAGCTTCCGTCACGCGCCTTGAAGGGCCTCAGCATCGCCATCAGGATCAGGATGACGCCGACGATGATGGTGGCGACGAAACTGCGCGCGATGGTCAGCGACAGCGGCGACCCCATCTTGTCGTTCACGATCGACAGGAAGGTGTTGAAGCTGATGACCACGGCCATGGCGGTGGTCAGGCGGACCAGCCAGCGCGCCGGCCCGGTTTCGACGGGGATGAGACGCCAGTTGGGCAAACGCGGCTCGAGTGCCGCGTTGGTCAGCCGGTTGACGCAAAACACCACGCCGATGACGGTGGCCAACGCATTGAGGAAAAGCCCAATATCGCCGCGCAAGACGTTGTAATAGTTGAAAAAGAAGATAGTCGAGCCGAGAAACGCGGCAACCGCCAGCGTCGGCAGCAAGGTCGACCAGAAGGCCACCGAAAGACGGCTGAGATAGGATGGATCCTCATTGCTGGGGTCGGCCTCGAACACCCGCCCGAACAGGCGCCGCCCGCCGACCAGAAGCACCAGCGCCAGGCCGAGCGCCACGAAGGTTGCCGCCAGGATGGCCTGGAACTTGAACTTGATGGCGAAGCTCAGCCAGGACGACACCGCCTTGTAGAAATTGCCGAACTCGTCGCGCGCATCGGAAAACACCTGCGGGCTCAAGGCGTCCGAGAGTACGTAGCGCTTGGTCAACAGATTGCGGAACAGCGCGCTGCGCATGTTGCCGATCTTGTCGATCAGCCCGCTGATGCGGATCGACAGGTTCTGTGCGCTGGCGACGACCGCGTTGATCTCGGCCTTCTCCGACGCCAGCGCCTGGCGTTCGCCGGTCACTATGTCGGGCTCCTGCGGCTGGCCTGCCGCCGGCGGCGGGCCCAGCACCTCGATGCGATTGTTGATGTCGGTGAGGCGCGAACGGAATGCCAGCGCACTGGTGAGTGCCGACCGCGACAGATCCTCCAGTTGCAGACGGATATCCACGAGCGAGGCATCGTCCTCACCGTCCTGCTGTAATTTCTTCTCGAGATCATCGGTTTTGGCTGTCAGGCCCTGGATGACCTTCTGCTGATCGGTAACCAATCCGGCGGCGCCCTGGCCGAGCGCTTGCGCCATCGCCTCAAACGAAGGCGGCGCCGAAACGACAAGCGCGAGGATCAGGATGAGGCGAAGCAATCGAAAAAGCATGATCTGTTGGCGACTCACGGAGCGCAAAGGCAATTCAAAAAAAGCCTGTCCTTGATAAAGACGGCCATCATGGGGCAAGCCGTCGCATCGAGGCGTCGGCCAGTCGAAAGGCCATGGCGCAATATTGGCTTTGCCGATGCGGCCTGCTCTATAGTCTGCCGCATCGCCCGCAACGGACACCTTACACATGGCAGAGTACTCGGCCCTTTCGCTGCTCGCGAACGCGCTCAAGGGAAACAAGGACTGGAAGCCGGCCTGGCGCAAGCCGGATCCGAAGGCCTCCTACGACGTCATCATCATCGGCGGCGGCGGTCACGGCCTGGCGACCGCCTACTATCTGGCCAAGGAACACGGCATCACCAATGTCGCGGTACTGGAGAAAGGCTGGCTGGGATCCGGCAATGTCGGCCGCAACACCACGGCCGTGCGCTCGAACTATCTGCTGCCGGCCAATACCCGCTTCTACGAGCATTCGATGAAGCTTTGGGAGGGCCTGTCGCACGAGCTCAATTACAACGTCATGTTCTCGCAGCGCGGCTGCCTGAACCTGGCGCACACGCCGGCTCAGTTCGACGACTACGCGAGGCGCGGCAACGCCATGCGCCATCTCGGCGTCGACGCGGAATTGATGACGCCAGCCGAGATCAAGCGCCTGATCCCGGCGCTCGATATCTCCGATGATGCACGCTTTCCCGTGGTTGGCGGCCTGATGCAGCGGCGCGCCGGCACCGCCCGGCACGATGCGGTTGCCTGGGGCTATGCGCGCGGCGCCGACCGCCGCGGCGTCGACATCATCGAGAATTGCGAGGTCACCGGCTTTCTGCGCGACGGCGACCGCATCACCGGCGTCACCACCTCGCGTGGCGATATCAGGGCCAAGAAAGTGGCGGTCGCGGTGGCCGGCAGCACCGGCCGCGTCATGCAACTGGCCGGCGTCGAGACGATGCCGATCGAAAGCCATGTGCTGCAGGCCTTCGTCACCGAATCGCTGAAACCTTTCATCGACACCGTCGTGACCTTCGGCATGGGCCATTTCTACATGTCGCAGTCCGACAAGGGCGGCCTTGTCTATGGCGGCGACATCGACGGCTACAACAGCTACGCCCAGCGCGGCAATCTGCCCATCGTCGACGAGGTGATGAGCGAGATGCTGGCGCTTTTCCCAGGCCTTGCCCGCGTGCGCATGCTGCGCTCCTGGGGCGGCGTCTGCGACATGTCGATGGATGGCTCGCCGATCATCACCATCGGCCCCCTGCCCGGCATGTATCTCAATTGCGGCTGGTGCTATGGCGGCTTCAAGGCGACGCCGGCTTCCGGCTGGTGCTTTGCCTGGACCATCGCCAAGGACCAGCCGCACGATTTCAACGCCCCTTTCACGCTCGACCGCTTTCATCGCGGCCTGGTGATCGACGACAAGGGTCAGGGCGCGAACCCGCGGCTTCATTAGGAACATTCCGTGCTGATCACTTGCCCCTACTGCGGCCCGCGCGACGTCATCGAGTTCACCTATCAGGGCGACGGCAACCGCGAGCGTCCCGACCCCGCCTCGCAGAATTTCGAGGCCTGGAACGCCTATGTCTACGACCGGCTGAATCCGGCCGGCGACCACAACGAGATCTGGCAGCATTCCGGCGGCTGCCGGGCGCATCTGAGGGTTGTGCGCAACACGCTGACGCATGAGATTTCCAGTGTCGCCTTCGTGCGCGGCGATCACAGCTCGGCCGCGCGCCGCAAGGCGGAGGACAAGCCATGAGCCCGCGCCGCACCGACACCGGCGGCCGCATAGACCGGCTGAAGACGATCCGCTTCACTTTCGACGGCGTTGCCTATACCGGGCATGGCGGCGACACGCTGGCGTCCGCGCTGCTGGCCAATGGCGTCACGCTGTTCGGACGTTCCTTCAAATACCATCGGCCGCGCGGCCTGCTGAGCGCGGGCGTCGAGGAGCCCAACGCGCTGGTAACGGTGCTGAAGGGCGAAGTGCGCGAGCCCAACATCCCGGCGACCATGGTCGAGATCCATGACGGGCTGATCGCCGTCAGCCAGAACCGTTTCCCCTCGCTCACCTGGGACATCCATGCCGTCAACCAGCTCGGCGGCAAGATCCTGTCGGCCGGCTTCTACTACAAGACCTTCATGGGTCCGGTTATCGGCCCGCTGAAAGGCACGCGCTTCTGGATGTTCTGCGAGCATTTC
>NZ_RZSJ01001029.1:0-813 GCF_003998025.1 Mesorhizobium sp. M8A.F.Ca.ET.021.01.1.1 | reverse complement strand
CGCGTAGATGGAATTGGCGCCCGATGTCGTCTCGGCCGACTTGTTGCGCGTGATCGAGCCGGATCCATCCACCGACGGCAGCAATGTGCCGGCGCTCTGGCGGTAGCTGGCGCGCGCCTCGCGGATCTTGGCCTTCGCGGTCGCGACATCGAGATTGCCGGCGACCGCTTCCGCGACAAGCATGTTGAGCTGCGGGTCGCGCAGGCGCTGCCACCATTGTGAAAGCCGCGCCGGCTGGGCGGACTTGGTCGGCTTCTGGCCGCTCCAGTTTGCCGGCATCGGCAGGATGGGCGTCCGATAGTCCGGACCGACGACGCATCCCGCGAGCAAGGCCGCGCCGAGAATAGGCGCAAGGAGCCGCCTCGCGGCCACCGAGCCACGTTCAAGACCTGTCATGTGAGAACCCCTTATTGCTGGTTGGCCGTCACCGGCGTTTCGCCCGTATCCTGCCCGGGATCTGGTTTAGCCACCCTGCCCTTGAAGATGCGCCGCACCGTGACGAACAGCAGCGGCACCAGGAACACGCCGATCACCGTCGCCGCGATCATGCCGCCCATCACGCCGATGCCGACGGAGTTCTGCGCCCCCGAGCCGGCGCCGCTGGCGATCGCCAGCGGCGTGACGCCGAGGATGAAGGCCAGCGACGTCATCAGGATCGGCCGCAATCGTTGTCGCGCCGCCTCCAGCGTCGCCTCCACCAGCCCCATGCCGGCCGCCTGCCGCTCGATGGCGAACTCGACGATCAGGATGGCGTTCTTGGCGGCCAGCCCGATCGTGGTCAAAAGCCCGACCTTGAAATAGACGTCGTTGGTC
>NZ_RZSJ01001028.1:0-818 GCF_003998025.1 Mesorhizobium sp. M8A.F.Ca.ET.021.01.1.1 | reverse complement strand
GGCATCGGGGCCGGCTTCGATGGCGGCTTCCGCCATGGTCCGCCCCTCATTGGAAGACGCCGCCAGCAGCATCCGCGTATAGGGGTGGTTGGGGCCGGCGAAAATCTGGTCGGAGGAACCGGTCTCGATCAGGCGGCCGCGATAGAGCACGCCGATGCGGTCGGCCATGTAGCGCACGACCCTGAGATCATGGCTGATGAAGAGATAGGCTGTATCCTCTTTCTTCTGCAGATCGTTGAGCAGGTTGAGCACGGTCGCCTGCACCGAGACGTCGAGCGCCGAGGTCGGCTCGTCGAGCACCACCAGCCTCGGCAGGCCGGCGAAGGCGCGGGCGATCGCCGTGCGCTGGCGCTGGCCGCCCGACAGCGTGCCGGGCTTCTGCTCCGCTGTCGTGCGGGCAAGGCGCACAGAGGCCAGCAGGTCGCCGACGCGTTGCGGTACGGCGCGGCGCGGCAGGCCGGCCAGCCGGCGCAGCGGGCGGCCGAGGATGCGGCCGATGCGCTGGCGCGGGTTGAGCGTGCGGTCGGGCGACTGGAACACCATCTGCACGTCGCGGCGCTCGGCCGGCTGGCGCCGTTCGACCAGCGGCGCCACGGTGCGCCCGAACAGTTCGACGCTGCCCGCCGTCGGCGGCTGCAGGCCGGTGACAATGCGGGCCAGCGTCGACTTGCCGGAGCCGGACTCGCCGATCAGCCCGAACGTCTCGCCGGCGGCGATGTCGAGGTCGATGCCGTGCAGCACGGGCTGGCCGCCGAAGGACTGCCTTATGCCGCGGCAGGAGACGGCGGTCTCGCGCTGCCGGGCGGGGAGGCTGTCGG
>NZ_RZSJ01001027.1:0-820 GCF_003998025.1 Mesorhizobium sp. M8A.F.Ca.ET.021.01.1.1 | reverse complement strand
CCGGGCGATCAGGCCGGAGAGCCTGAGCGCCCGGTCATCGTCCGACAACAGCAGGATGAACGGCTTGTCGGGCTTGCCGTAGCGGCGCATCTGGCTCTTGAACACGTCGACATCGATGTCGGGCGAGGCAAGCACCACGTCGCCGAGCTTGCCGCCGAGGTCGCGGTCGCCGCTGATGGCCATCTGGCGCAGCGTTTCCATTGTCACCCAGGTCCCCATCGAATGGGCGACAATGTCGATGCGCCGCGCACCGGACTGCTGCAGCATTCGCAGGGTCACTTCGAGCTGGTCGCGGGCGGCGCTGGCGCTTTCCTTGTCATAGACATAGTCGGTGGTCTTGGCACCCGAGGCCCAGGAAAACAACACCGGTGTCCCGGGATAGCCGGAATCATGCACGATCTGGGTCAGGCGATAGACGGCGTCGTCGAAGCCGGTGTTGTAGCCATGGACGAAGACCATCACCCGGCCGCCGCGCGCCGCGATGTCGGCGTTGAGCGCGCTGGAGAATTTCGGTTGGGTATCGTAGCCGACGACCTCGGAAGCCATGAAATATTTGGCCGGATCATCCGACTTGCCGCGTGAGCGACGCTCGATCTGGCCGGTCGTGTGGACTCCCGGAACGGTGACGTTGACGCGGGCGTAGTTCAGCGTCGCCGAGCGTTCGCCGTCGAAAACCTTGTTGGGATCGTCGGATTTCTTGCGCGTCGTGGCGATGAAGATCGAGTGGTTGCCCGCGATTTCCGTCACCGGCGCGGACATGACCGCGCTGCCGAGCAGTTCCTCGGTTTTGCGGCCGCCGCAGCCTGCCACCAGCAAGGCG
>NZ_RZSJ01001026.1:0-827 GCF_003998025.1 Mesorhizobium sp. M8A.F.Ca.ET.021.01.1.1 | reverse complement strand
CCCTCGATGTCGCAGGCGCTGCGCAGCCGGCTGCTGGACCAACTGGACCGGCCGCGCCGGCCGAGCCGCAAGGTGACGCTGAAACCCAGCCCGCTGCTGCAGCGCCGGCAAGCGTGGCTGCACCGCAAGCAGATGCCGAAAAGGCAAGGACCTTTGAAGCGGGGCTGTTCACCAAGCGGAGTGTGACAATCTCGGCGATGCCGACCGATGGCACGCCGGAAAGCAACCGCGCCGTGATCGACTGGACGCGCGACAGTGCAACGCCGGCGTTCATGGACAAGAACGCGGCCGGCAACGAACAGCTGTCGATCAACACGCTGGAAGGCGCGCATTGGGTGACGCCTGGTGACTGGATCGTGCGGGGCATCAAGGGCGAGCATTACCCGGTGAAGCCTGACATCTTCGACGCCCTTTACGACCAGGTGCAGCCTGCCGCCAATGAAGAGGGGGAAGAACTGACTTTCCGTTCGCCGCTAGATGTCGCCGAGCTGGCGCGCGGTGTTGGTGCCGCCGCGCGGTTTTTCGCCGACGGCGCTGTCGGCGAACCCGACATTTTCGAGCGCGAGGAAGCCGCCATCATGGCCGATTTCGTGCGCGCCAATCCCGACGCGCCCGTGCTGGCCATGTTCAACCAGCTGACGCTGGTGAAGCGCTCTCCGCGCACGGAGCCGAACCTTGCCGACGTGTTCGTGCTGTCGCTGTTCCATGCCGCGTGCCTGGCCGCGCACAAGTTCGAGGCCGACCAGGCGGCCGAGGAAGCGGCCAGGGCCGAGAAGCCGGCCGCCGCGCCCCCATGGCCGGGCGAACAAGCGTTCAAGCCGCAGGAT
>NZ_RZSJ01001025.1:0-834 GCF_003998025.1 Mesorhizobium sp. M8A.F.Ca.ET.021.01.1.1 | reverse complement strand
ACATGCATGCGCGCGAACTGAAGAAGGCCGGAGAAAAGGACGAGCGCATCTTTGCGCTGGCGGCATGGCGCGAGACGCCGTATTTCACTGACGCCGAACGTGCGGCATTGGCGCTGGCCGAAGCCGGCACCAGACTGGCCGACCGGCCGGACGCGGTGCCGGACGATGTCTGGGACGAAGCGGCCCGCCATTATGATGAAAAGGCCCTTGCCGCGCTGGTCATCCAGATCGCGCTGATCAACGCCTTCAACAGGCTGAACGCAGCGACCCGGCAGCCGGTTGGCGCCTGGGGCTAAGCGCTGGGGCTGCCGCGAGGCGAGGGGCGGGCGGCGCATTGCCTTCCCGCCCTCGGGGCACCTGCAGCCTGGCGGCTACTGGCGCAATTCCGTATTCTTGGCGCCTTCCTCGACCTGATCGATCACCAGGAGCTTGACCGGCCCATCGCCAATGTTGGTGGCCTGGTGCCACTGCCCGATCATTTCGACGATGAAATCGCCGGTCTTGTAGGTGTTGCTGTTGCCGGTCTCGACATTGGTGACCTTCAGCGTTCCAGCCTGGACATAGGCGTAGCGCGGGAAGGGATGGCGATGGACCGGCAAGGTCGCGCCGGGCGCGATGTCATAGGTCGAGACCAGCACCTGCACGTTCTTCTGCGGCAGCGTGATCGGCTGGCCGGATGCCGTGGTGGTGCGTGACGCGAGCGGCGTCACGACGACCGGGGTTCCGCCGCTGTCCAATGCATGAGCGCCGGTCGCGAACGACGCTGCCGTGAGCAGCAATGCCGATACCAGGATTTTCCGCATGATGTCCTCCCTTGACCGAACGCATCTATCG
>NZ_RZSJ01001024.1:0-839 GCF_003998025.1 Mesorhizobium sp. M8A.F.Ca.ET.021.01.1.1 | reverse complement strand
GAATGAACTCCTTGGAGCCCAGCACCAGCGGCTGGTCGTTGCCGGCGCCGCCGGCGAAAGCCTCGCCGTCGATCTTGCCGACATAGTCGATGCTGACCCGGTCGCCCTCGGCGGCCTTGCCGGCCTTCGGCTCGTAGCTGCGTGCCGATTCCGCGACGCGCTTGACCTGGTCGTCGATTTCCGAATCGGGAACGTCGAACACCTGCCGCGTCACCTTGATGTCGGAGAAATCCTTGATCTCTATCGCCGGAATGACCTCATAGTTGAGGCGGAATTCGAAGTCGGCGCCGCCGGCCAGGATCTTCTCGGCTTCCTTCTCGTCCTCGGTCATGATGACCTCGGGCTGCATGGCGGCTTTTTCGCCGCGCCCGGTGATGATGGAACGGGTCGAGTCGTTGAGGATCTCGTTGACCACTTCGGCCATGAACGACTTGCCATAGACCTTGCGCAGGTGCTGCACCGGCACCTTGCCCGGACGGAAGCCGTTGATGCGGACCTTGTCGCGGGCATCCGACAGCCGGGCCATCAGCTTGGCTTCCATATCACCGGCCGGCACGGTGATCTTGATCTCGCGCTTGAGACCGGAATTGAGTGTTTCGGTGACCTGCATCGTAAAACCTTTGTTTTCACCAATGAGACTGCCAAACGGCTCCCTGCCGTTCACAGCCTGCCGGTAATTCTTGCCGGGAATGGCTTTTGGTACGGAACCTGGCGATTTGACCGGAAATGCGGCTCAAACTCTCCCAAACTGCGTTCCAAAATGTGAATAAGTTCTTGTTTTTCCTACTTCTTATCACATTCTGCAGAAGCGGATCGTCGCGTCCCGTCACATTTGACAC
>NZ_RZSJ01001023.1:0-839 GCF_003998025.1 Mesorhizobium sp. M8A.F.Ca.ET.021.01.1.1 | reverse complement strand
CGGTCGCATACATCATGCCCAGTTCGAAAAGAATGTCGGCCTGGGCAGTTGCCCCCATGGCGCCGAAGCCTGCTTCAAGCATTTCAAAACGTGCCATTTTAGTCCCCTGTCTGGCTCCCGAGAGCTGCCTCCGTTTGTCTTGTCCGGGGGCGCTCTTTCGATGCTTTCGAGAATGCCGCGCAGGCTTGAATCCGTCGTTAAATGGCGTGCTTAATTTGAGGAAAACAAAGCTAAAACAAGAGGTAAACACGGAAATTCGTTAAGGATACGAAACCAGCAATTCGGCTGGTTTTCGCCAAATTTGACGAAAATTTTCAGGACCCCGATCAACACTCCGCTAACCACGGGAAACAAACACGACGCGGCGATCGTTTCCGTTTCCGTCCCGACAGAGCGAATTCAGCCGCTTTCAAAACGCCAAAGTCTTCCGTTGCGGCACCGCTTTTGTTTTGACGGAAGCTGGACTAGCTTACGTTTGCGTAAGCGGCAGACCGGCGAGGCGGGGCATCCGGCCGGCTATCCAAACGGAGGAAGACATGTTTCGAAAAGTGAGCCTGGCCCTGGCGGCCACTTTGATGCTGAGCGGCGCGGCATGGGCCGATCCGATCGAGGGCAACTGGAAAACGCAGGCAGGCGACACCGCGGCCATTTCAGGCGGCGATTCATTTTCCATTACGCTCAAGTCCGGTAAATATGCCGGCAAGACCATCGGATCGCTCAAGGCGGCCGGCGACAACAAATATACCGGCAACATCACCGATCCGGCAAACGACAAGACCTATTCCGGCAAGGCGACATTGGCTGGCACCTCGCTCAAGATGAGCGGTTGCGTGCCTGTC
>NZ_RZSJ01001022.1:0-841 GCF_003998025.1 Mesorhizobium sp. M8A.F.Ca.ET.021.01.1.1 | reverse complement strand
GACGTTCGAGCCGACGTCGCCCCACCAGGGGATCATCGAGCCGGTGCCGGCCAGGAACTGCTGGAAGGCGGTGGTGTTCGGATCGGCATTGATCTGGTCGGCGGGTTCCGACGGCAGGGCATCGATGACGTCCTGGATGGCGCGTACCCAGGCCGGATTGTTGACGCGCGGCTTCATCGTGTCGGCGTCGAACAGCCAGGCCTTGTCGTCGGGATGCTTGGCGTAGGCGGTGGCGCGGCTGCCGAGGAAGTAGAAGCCGAAACCGCCCCAGGGCTTGGGCGCGTCGAGATAGCCATAGACATCCTGGCCCTTGAACTTCTTGCCCTTGAGGAACTTGGTCACGGCCTGAACCTCTTGCCAGGTCTTCGGCACGCCCCATTCGCTCGTCGCTCCGCTATCCTTCCACTGCTTGGCGAGGTCGGCGTCTGCAAACACGTCGGTGCGGTAGTTGAAGTTGTGCGCGTCACCATCGATGGTGACCCGATACTGCTTGCCATCCCAGGTGCCGACGGGCGGCTTGAGGTAGTTGACGAGATCGTCGAAGTCGATCTGTTTCTTGACCCAGTCGGGCATCTCCGAAGTCAGGCCCTTGCCGCAGACGTCGCCCTCGAACGGCGCGCCCATCTCGATGATGTCGAAATCGACGGTGCCGGTGGCGATCGACTGCTGCAGCCGGGCGTTGTAGTCGGCCTGCGCCAGATCGATCCAGCTGATCTTGGCGCCGGTATAGGTCTCCCATGGCTTCAGGAAACCACGGAACAGCACATTGTGCAGGTTCTGGTTGTTGAGGCCCATGAAGGTGAGCTCGACGCCGGCGAACTCGCCTTCCTTGACATTGGCC
>NZ_RZSJ01001021.1:0-849 GCF_003998025.1 Mesorhizobium sp. M8A.F.Ca.ET.021.01.1.1 | reverse complement strand
GTGCCGGCGTCAACATCGGCATCGGCGGAAAGGGCGCAGGCGGCGGCGTTTCCAGCACGGTCGACGTCATCAACGCGGCCGCGCTCAGCACCGGGGGCTACCAGTCGCACGGTATCCTGGCACAATCGATCGGCGGCGGTGGGGGGTCTGGCGGCTTCAGCGTCACCTTGGGCGGCCCGTCCTTCTCGCTGGGCGGTACCGGCGCCTCGGCGGGCACGAGCGAAAAGGTGTTTGTCAACAACTCCGGCAAGATCGATACGGGTGGCGACCTGTCCAACGGCATCTTCGCGCAGTCGGTCGGTGGGTCCGGCGGCGACGGCGGCTTTGCCGTGGCCGGCGGGCTTTTCGCCGCCGTCGGCATCGGCGGCGCGGGCGGCGGTGGCGGCGCGGGTGGCGTCGTCGAGGTTATCAACAACGCCAACATCACAACCAAGGGCGCGCTCTCGAATGGCATACTGGCGCAGTCGGTCGGCGGCGGCGGCGGCAATGGCGGCAGCACCGGGGCCGTTGCCGTTGGCGCGTTCGGCGCGGCCGGCGTGGCGCTTGGCGGCGGTGGCGGCGACGCGAATCTAAGCAAGGAGGTCACGGTCACCCACAAGGGCGACATTCACGTGGCGGGAGCCGGCTCCAAGGGCATTCTTGCTCAGTCAGTCGGCGGTAGCGGCGGCAATGGCGGCAATGCCTATTCCGGCGCCTTCAGCGGCGGTCTTTATTTCTCCGCCGCCGTGGGTGTGTCGATTGGCGGCACCGGCGGCGACGGCGGCCCTGGCGGCAAGGTTGCGGTCAAGGCGGACGGCAACATCATTGCCGATACCGATGCGGTCGGGTCGGGCGGCATCGTCGCGCAGT
>NZ_RZSJ01001020.1:0-850 GCF_003998025.1 Mesorhizobium sp. M8A.F.Ca.ET.021.01.1.1 | reverse complement strand
GACGACGTGCCGACGGCGGTTGCCGACAGTGCGACGCAGACGACCGAGAATGCGCCTGTGACGGTGAACGTGTTCGCCAACGACGTGCCTGGCGCGGACGGAGTGAACATCACCGATCCGACCAAGGTGAGCTATGTGGCGGGATCGCTGGCGGGCGGCACCGGAACGGTCACCTACCACAATGATGGCACCTTCACCTACGCGCCGGTCGCCGGCGAGGAAGGGACGGTGACGTTCCAGTACCAGATCGTCGACGGTGACGGCGATCCGTCGGTGACCACGGTGACGATCAACCTGCTGAAGGATTCGACGCCGACGCTCGTGATCGCCGCGGGTTCGGACACCAGCGTGAACGAGGCTGGCCTTCCGGTGCGCGGCATCGAGCCGGCAGGTTCCGGCGAGATTGCCGACCATGATGGGACCAACAACAGCGATCCGAGCGAAACGGCGACGGGCGCGCTGACGATCACGACGGGCAGCGACACGATCGGCCACCTTTACGTGACCGACAAGAACAGCCTCCAGGTGGAAGTGACCAATGGCGGCCTGGTGCATGGCCAGTATGGCGACCTGACGATCACCGGCACGCCGGCGACAGGCTACACCTATTCCTACACGCTGCTGGACAACACCTCGGGCAACACTACCCATGACGACTTCGCCGTCCAGGTGGTCGATTCCGACGGTGATCCGGCCTCCACGACGCTCTCCATCGCCATCGTCGACGACGTGCCGACGGCGGTTGCCGACAGTGCGACGCAGACGACCGAGAATGCGCCTGTGACGGTGAACGTGTTCGCCAACGACGTGCCTGGCGCGGACGGAGTGAACATCACCGATCCGACCAAGG
>NZ_RZSJ01000101.1:0-13678 GCF_003998025.1 Mesorhizobium sp. M8A.F.Ca.ET.021.01.1.1 | reverse complement strand
TCGTTGCTCCTTCTCTCTCGGGCATGCGGGTTGCCGCGAATTGGACCGGCTCATCAAGAGCGCGGCCGGCCAGGATGATCGTCAGCGACAATGGCAGCGAGTTCACCTCGAACGCCATCCTCTCCTGGGCGGATCAGAACCGCGTCGAATGGCATTACATTGCGCCCGGCAAGCCGATGCAGAATGGCTTCATCGAGAGCTTCAACGGCCGACTGCGCGATGAACTGCTCAACGAGACGCTGTTCACCTCGCTGGCTCAGGCGCGCGTCGCCATCGCCCTGTGGCACGCCGACTACAGCACTGCGCGACCGCACTCCCAAATCGCCTGGCAGACCCCGGCCAAGTTCGCCAGCACCTTCAATCCGCGACGGTCGCTCGCGCTGCGCTATGCCAAAGGCTTCGCGCCAGCGCCCGTCGCTTCACCCGCCCAGCAGGGCACAACCCACGCCGGAAACGAACTCAAAACTGCTGGGGGCAACGTCAGTCCCATAGAGCCTTGATGGTTCTCTCGGCCTTTGCTCGCAGCAGCGCCTTAGGTTTGGCGAAGGCGTTCTCAATCGGATTGAAGTCGGGACTGTAGGGCGGCAGGTAGAGCAGGCTCGCCTGCGGCCTCAATCGCGCCGCGCAGGGTTCTCCAGGCGGATGTCGCCAATGTAAAATTTGCTGGCATCCATGCCGCCCTCGCTTTCTGGTTCGAGATCGGAAAATCGCCGAATAATCAGCACATCAACCTGCGCCTGAAGGAGCTCACTGCCACTTTCGGCTGGCGGGGTGTGCCGCCCCACAAATAGAATATCAATTGTCGTGCCAACCGCACAAGCGAAGGCCAGAAAGCCAACATGTGTTCTGCGGCTTAATTGAGAGTCAGCCGATGTCGGCCGAACATCACCTTGTCTCGAAGTCGACGATCCGACAGCAGGTTGCGAAAGTTGGCGCGATGCGAACAAACTGCTGAAGCGCTCAACTTTTATTGATCACGCGTGTTGGACGCGACGCACTCCCGTTCCAATCGGCTGAGCGCAAATTCTCCCGGTTCACAAAACTAAGTCGCTGGAGTAGTGAGGGCGCAGAGAAATCTCCGGTCGCAGCCTTACCCGGTCAAAACAAGGATACCAATGATGAAGACTCTCGCCGTCTGCTCTGGCGGATTGGACTCCGTTTCCCTTGCTCACATGGTGGCAGCGGAGCACGAACTCACCGGCCTTCTATCTTTCGACTATGGCCAACGGCACAGGAAGGAATTGGGCTTCGCCGCTCTTTGCGCGCAGCGACTGAAGGTCCCGCACCAGATCATCGACATCGGCGAAATTGGCCGTGGCCTTTCCGGCTCAGCGCTGACTGGCAGTATCGACGTGCCGGACGGCCACTACGCCGAAGACACGATGAAGATTACGGTGGTGCCGAACCGCAATGCCATCATGTTGGCAATCGCCTTCGGTCTCGCCGCCGCCCACAGCGCCGAAGCGGTGGCGGCGGCCGTGCATGGCGGGGACCATTTCATCTATCCCGATTGCCGTCCGGCCTTCATTGAAGCTTTCCAGACAATGCAAGACCGCGCGCTCGACGGCTATGCGCAGATACGCCTCTATGCACCGTATGTGAATCTCGGAAAAGCTGACATTGTTGCGGATGGCGCAAGATACGGCACCCCGTTTGCTGAGACCTGGTCCTGTTACAAGGGCGGCGTGCGTCACTGCGGACGATGCGGGACCTGCGTCGAGCGGCGCGAAGCGTTCCATCTCGCCGGGCACGCTGATCCCACCGACTACGAGGACGCCGATTTCTGGCTTGAGGCGCTGCGCAGGAGGCGCGCGTAATGTTCCACATCAGCAAGGAATTCCACTTCTCGGCCTCGCATCAGCTCACCTCCTTGCCTTCCAACCATCAATGCGCGCGCCTGCACGGGCATAACTATGTCGTCGTAGTGGAGCTGTCGGCCAAGGAACTGGACGCCCACGGCTTCGTGCGCGACTATCACGATCTGGCGCCGCTCAAACGCTACATTGACGAGAGCTTCGACCATCGGCACCTCAACGACGTGCTGGGACATGAGAAGGTCACGGCGGAATGCCTGGCCAGACATTTCTATGAATGGTGCAAGGCACGTCTGCCGCAGACCGCGGCCGTGCGCGTTAGCGAAACACCGAAAACTTGGGCGGAATACCGTCCGTGACCGACATGCATCCCGCAATCCGTGTGAGCGAGATATTCGGGCCGACTATCCAGGGCGAGGGCGTGCTCATCGGCTTGCCGACGGTGTTCATCAGAACCGGCGGATGTGATTATCGCTGTTCATGGTGCGACAGCCTTCACGCGGTGGACAATCAGTATCGCCATGAATGGCTACCGATGCCGATCGATGCCGTGTGGCAAACCGTCCATGCGCTTTCCGGCGGCAGGCCGGTTATGGTCTCCTTGTCAGGCGGCAACCCGGCCATTCAGCCGTTCGGTCCCCTCATAGAACGAGGCCATCGCGAGGGCTATCGTTTTGCACTGGAAACGCAGGGTTCCGTGGTGAGGGAGTGGTTTGCGGATCTTGACGTGCTGACCCTTAGCCCAAAGCCGCCGTCCAGCGAGATGACGACCCGTTGGACTGCGTTTGATGCATGCCTCGAAGCGGCGCAAGAGAAGCCGCAAATCGTGCTCAAGCTCGTCGTTTTCGACGAGAGTGACTATGCCTACGCCAAAGAAGTCGCGGCGAGATATCCGCACCTTCCGATCTATCTGCAACCCGGCAATCACACGCCGCCGCGCCCTGGCAGTGAAGACGCCTCTGTCGACTTGGACGGAATAATGATGCGAATGGAATGGCTTGTCGAAAGGGTGACTAGCGACAGGTGGTTCGAAGCCCGCGTGTTGCCGCAGCTGCACGTTCTGCTTTGGGGTAACAAGAGGGCGGTCTAGTCTGCGGCTTGCGTCGCACCGGAAGGCCGGGCTCCGACGGCTTGGCAGGCTCTCTTCGCGTGCCGAGTACAGCCGAGCTTTGTTCGCGTCAGCGGTCTCGCGATTGTGCGGCTGGAAACCGCCCGGACACCCCGCTGCCGGCGTGTGTCACCTTGACTCCGATGAGCTGTCGTCACGCAAAGTTGAAATCCGTAAGAACTGGCCTTCTCGCCCCACCTGCTCCGTCGCAAGCACGTCATCCCCTCATCCTTGTCCAGCTCTTATCGATGTATCTCATTGTCCGGCCTGGCGCACGACTGTCAGACACCAGAACGCCCAAAGGGGCTGGCCCGCCGGTCAACGGCAGCTGCTAAACAGAACGGCGATGTGCATGGGAATGCATCCATTGCGCAAATGCCTTCCATAAAGAAGATCGATTTCCTCACTGGCCCAACGTGAAATATAGCAACGTTTTCGTGGCGTCGTCGGCTGCGTCGGGAGTAGCGATGAAAACGTATTGGGGTCGCCTGCGTCTCCTTGGGCAGCGAGTGCAAAGTATAGCGATGCGGCCTCAGGCCCGAACGGCAGCCGCGCAGTGATCACCTTCGCCTGTGCCTTTGCGGCGGGGGTCAAGCGCTGGTCTGCTCAAATTTTTCATCGTTTAGCTGGTTGAAACTGCCCCCGTTGCGGGCTGCAGAAGCCGGCCAGCCGAGAAACGGCAGCCGCACTTATGAAAGCACGCCAAGGCATGCGGGCATCCATCAGTTGCAAAGGACAATAGTGGCCGCGCCGATTGGCCATCACGCGTCCATTAGGGCAGCCACCAACATCAGTTCGCAAGAGGAGCAAAAGCAGTATGTATCGTCGTCACCTGATCAAAGGGTTGGTTGCGCTCGGCGCATGCCGGATTTGCGTTCAAGCCGCCCATGCGACCAGTGCCCATTGGGGGTACACCGGTCCGGTCGGACCGGAGCACTGGGCTGATCTGGATAAGGAAAATTTCGTATGCTCTGCCGGCACGCAGCAATCGCCGATCAATATCAACAGCGCGGTCAAGGCGGATATCCGGCATATCGCCATCGGTTGGCACAAGGGCGGCGGCAATATGGTGAACAACGGCCACACCATTCAAATCAATATGCCACAAGGCAGCACGCTGACCCGCGGCGATCGTGTCTACGAACTGGTACAGTTCCATTTCCATGCGCCAAGCGAACATCATGTGGCGGGCAAGAGCTTCCCGATGGAGGTGCATTTCGTTCACAAGGACACGCAAAGTGGTACTCTGGGCGTGCTGGGCGTCTTTTTAACGCCCGGCGCGACAAATGCCAGCTTTGCTGCCCTTGCTGCGGCCTTTCCCGAACTGCCGAATGGGGAGGTTACGATCGACGAGGTGAATCCCAACTGGCTTCTGCCAGCGTCGCTTGGCTATTGGACTTATGAGGGCTCACTGACGACGCCGCCGTGCGCCGAAAACGTCGAGTGGATGGTGGCGATGGAACCGGTTGACGTTGATCCGGCAGACATCCAGCGATTTACCTCACTCTACCCGTCGAACGCGCGCCCTATTCATTCACCCAATCGACGCTTCATCCTGCGCCACAGTTGAGCGCCGCCCCAGCGGTTCCGCACGGTCCAACATTCTTGGCACAAATTGGCGCGAAGCCTCCTCTTCCGGTCTGGCGGTCTGACGGCGCTCCCCAAGCTGGCTAGTCTAAAGGATAGGGATTCGGTGCCGGCACCACTCGTCCCAAAGACGTCGCGGCGAGGTTTGTCTGCAATCCGGCAATCACACGCCGCCCCGCCGTGGCAATGAAGACGTCTCTCTCGAGTCCGACGGAATATGATGCGCATGGAATAGCTGGTCGAAAAGGTGACCAGCGACAGGTGGTTCGAAGCCCGCGTCTTGCCGCAGCTGCACGTTCTACTCTGGGGTAACAAGAGGGCGGTGTATACCTTCTCCTAGCTTCGCCGCCAACTACTCGGTTTTCCGAATTGCTCTCTATATTCTTGAAGGCGATGCGTTCGTTAAAGACATATGCTGCGCACCTGGTGTAAAAGCTGCTCTCATCATGCAGAGGTCAAGCCAGTCGGGCTCATCCGAAGCTATGGCCGTGAGCACTGTTCAGTTCGGCAGAGAGGGCGCTTTTGTACACCATTTGCCATCGAGGCGGCCCCCGTAGCAGTCTGCAAGCTGCCGCGACACTTCCTCTCGAACCCGCCAGCCCGCCTTTCGTGCAGCTCCTCTGAACAAAACCACCGCTCGCCCTTCAGTAGGTTGATGCGCGTCTCCCAGTAAGAGTCCTGTCCAAGAACGTGATAATCTTCTTGCCAGTGTTGTAGCTGATGTTGCCCTTGATGCCGCAGCCTACCGCGGCGGGACCAAACTCAATGGCAAGCAGGCCGGCTAGGATCGTGCAGCCAGTCGCGAGCCTCGCCCACAACGGGGTCTCACGCGCATGAGGGCGCCGACCATGGGTTCGGCGGTTCGTACGCGTATAACACGTATCTTTCTGAAAAAATCAATGCTCTCGGCTAAGCTACTGAATTATTTGGCTTCCATATAGCGCGTCGGCGGAACCAACTTGTAGACGGGCTATGAAAGGTTAAGCGCGGATGTCTATCGGCCGCCGGCGTTCCCGCTCTGTAAGCCTGCCTGAACTACCCGCGCCGCGGTCAAGCCCCAGGCTCCTGCTCATCCAGCGACCGCCCGATCAATGGCAGGCTGGAAAGACAAGAGCCGATGTCTTCCGATGGTCTCGCCATCAGCTTTGGGCTAACTTCCCCATTCTCCCGCTTCGAGCTCGACACACGGCGGTTTGGATGGCGCACGACAATCTGTGTCGGCTTTGTCGTGTCCGTGACAGACGCCTGAAAGGCCCGTTCGCGCGTTTTGCCGCCGTCTAAGCGGCTGGAATTTAATGACAAAGTTTCTTCTGGGATCGGCCGATCACGCTGGTACGCTTTTTGCGATGCTTGGTGTGAGGCGGCACGAGCTGCCTATCGGCACTTGTGTCGCGGGCAGTCGCGATGATTAGAACGAAGGAAGGAAAGCTATTATGTCAGGTCTGCGTCAGATCGCCTTTTACGGAAAAGGCGGCATCGGCAAGTCCACCACGTCCCAAAATACGCTCGCTGCCCTTGTCGACCTCGGGCAGAGAATCCTCATCGTAGGATGCGACCCCAAAGCCGATTCCACACGCTTGATCCTGAATTCGAAAGCTCAGGATACCGTCCTGGATCTCGCCGCACAGGAAGGCTCGGTGGAAGACCTCGAACTCCAGGACGTGCTCAAGGTGGGCTACAGAGGCATCAAGTGCGTGGAGTCCGGCGGCCCCGAGCCGGGTGTCGGTTGCGCCGGCCGCGGCGTCATCACCTCGATCAATTTCCTCGAGGAGAATGGCGCTTATGACGATGTCGATTATGTCTCCTATGACGTCCTCGGCGACGTGGTATGCGGCGGCTTCGCCATGCCGATCCGCGAAGGCAAGGCCCAGGAGATCTATATCGTCATGTCAGGCGAGATGATGGCGCTCTATGCCGCCAACAACATCGCCAAGGGCATCCTCAAATATGCCCATTCGGGCGGTGTGCGGCTGGGCGGGCTGATCTGCAATGAACGTCAAACCGACCGCGAACTCGATCTGGCCGAAGCACTGGCTGGCCGATTGAATTCCAAGCTCATCCACTTCGTGCCCCGCGACAACATCGTCCAACATGCCGAACTCAGGAAGATGTCGGTGATCCAGTACGCGCCGGACTCAAAGCAGGCAGGGGAATACCGCGCTCTGGCCGAGAAGATCCACGCCAATTCGGGCCAGGGTACGATCCCGACGCCGATCACCATGGAGGAGCTGGAGGAGATGCTGCTCGACTTCGGCATCATGAAGACCGACGAGCAGATGCTTGCCGAGCTCCACTCCAAGGAAGCGGCGAAGGCGGCGGCCCAGTAGTGACATTAGCGCTGCCATCAATCGGCGCGCCTTGCAGAGAACGGCGCCTATTCTTTGAGGCGTCACCCAACCTTGAAAGGGGGACTCATGAGCCGGGAATACGAGAATGACGGTGCTCTTCATGCGAAGCTTATCGAAGAGGTGCTGTCGCATTATCCCGACAAGGCGGCGAAGCGCCGCAAGAAGCACCTCAACGTAGCAAAGAGCGGCAACGAGGCTGGCGGGGAAAGCGAGGTCCTTTCCGAATGCGACGTCAAATCGAACATCAAGTCCATTCCCGGGGTGATGACGATTCGCGGCTGTGCATATGCTGGTTCGAAAGGCGTGGTGTGGGGGCCAGTCAAGGATATGGTCCATATCTCGCACGGCCCGGTCGGCTGCGGCCAATATTCTTGGTCGCAGCGCCGCAACTACTACGTCGGTACAACGGGCGTCGACACGTTCGGGACAATGCAGTTCACCTCCGATTTCCAGGAGAAGGACATCGTCTTCGGCGGCGACAAGAAGCTGGAACAGATCATTGACGAGATTGAAGTCTTGTTTCCGCTCAACAACGGCATCACCGTGCAGTCCGAATGCCCTATCGGCCTGATTGGCGATGACACCGAGGCCGTTTCTCGCAAAAAGACCAAGGAGTATGACAAGACGATCGTGCCGGTACGCTGCGAGGGCTTCCGCGGCGTCTCGCAGTCGCTTGGCCACCACATCGCCAATGATGCAATCCGGGATTGGGTCTTCGACAAAAAGGATGTCAAGTTCGAGGCCGGCCCCTACGACGTCAACGTCATCGGCGACTACAATATCGGCGGCGATGCCTGGGCCTCGCGCATACTGCTTGAGGAGATAGGGCTGCGCGTGGTTGGCAACTGGTCGGGTGACGCCACACTCGCAGAGATCGAGCGCGCCCCGAAGGCTAAGCTCAATCTTATCCACTGCTACCGGTCGATGAATTACATCTGTCGGCATATGGAGGAAAAGTATGGCGTCGCCTGGATGGAGTACAATTTCTTCGGTCCCTCCCAGATCGAAGCCTCTCTGCGCAACATAGCCAAGCATTTTGGGCCGGAAATCGAGGAGAAGACCGAAAAGGTCATTGCCAAGTACAGGCCGCTTGTTGATGCGGTCATCGCCAAGTACCTGTCGCGCCTGGAAGGAAATACCGTGATGCTCTATGTGGGCGGCCTGCGCCCCCGCCACGTCGTCACGGCCTACGAGGACCTCGGCATGGTCATCGTGGGCACCGGCTATGAATTCGCCCACAGCGACGACTATCAGCGCACCGGCCACTACGTGAAGAACGGCACGCTGATCTACGATGACGTGACCGGCTATGAGTTGGAGAAATTCATCGAAGGGATTCGCCCAAATCTGGTCGGCTCGGGAATCAAAGAAAAATACCCGGTGCAGAAGATGGGCATACCGTTCCGCCAGATGCATTCCTGGGATTATTCAGGTCCGTATCACGGCTACGATGGCTTTGCCATTTTCGCACGTGATGTGGATCTCGCCATTAACAACCCGGTCTGGGACCTATTCCACGCGCCTTGGAAAAGAAGCCGGGGCGATGAGCGGGCGATGGCTGCCGAATAAACATTTGCTTCAGCCCCAGTCTCCCACTGAGACGGTGAACTCCCGCGGCCTCTGATCCGCCGGAGCCTGGAACGTCTTGACGTCCTGAGCTGCCGTCCCGCGCAGCCAGATGCAAAAGAGGTAATCATCATGCCGCAGTCGGCTGAAAAAATTCTCGATCACGCTCCCCTGTTCCGCGAGCCGGAATACAGAAAGATGCTCGCTGAGAAGAAGCTAAACTTCGAATGTCCGCACCCCGATGAAATCGTTTCCGATCAGCGCGATTTCACCCAGACGTGGGAATACCGCGAAAAGAACCTCGCCCGCAAAGCGCTTGTCGTGAACCCGGCCAAGGCCTGCCAGCCGCTGGGTGCGGTATTCGCTGCCGCCGGCTTCGAGCGAACCATGTCCTTCGTCCACGGCAGCCAAGGTTGCGTCGCCTATTACCGCTCGCACCTGTCGCGCCATTTCAAGGAGCCTGCCGCGGCGGTCTCCTCCTCAATGACCGAGGATGCGGCGGTGTTTGGCGGCCTGAAGAACATGGTCGACGGGCTCGCCAACACCTACCAGCTCTACGACCCCAAGATGATTGCCGTGTCGACGACCTGTATGGCAGAGGTCATTGGCGACGACCTGCACAGCTTCATCCAGAACGCCAAGGACGAAGATTCAGTCCCGCGCGACTTCGACGTGCCCTTTGCCCACACCCCGGCCTTCGTTGGCAGTCATGTCGACGGCTATGACAACATGGTCAAAGGCATTTTGGAGCACTTCTGGAAAGGTCAGGAGCGTACGCAAATCGAAGGAACCATCAACATCATTCCGGGCTTCGACGGCTTCTGCGTCGGCAACAACCGGGAGCTCAAGCGCCTGCTCGATGTAATGGGCGTGTCCTATACATTGATCCAGGATGCCTCTGACCAGTTCGATACGCCTTCGGACGGTGAATACCGCATGTATGACGGGGGCACGAAGATCAACGAGGTGAAGAAGGCCCTCAACGCCGAGGCAACGCTTTCGCTGCAGCATCACAACACCCGAAAGACACTGGGCTATTGCGAGGAGGTCGGGCAGGCGACGGCCTCGTTCCACTATCCGCTCGGCGTTCAGGCGACGGACGAATTCCTGATGGAGGTCGCGGCGATTTCCGGCAAGGAGATTCCCGAGGCAATTCGCCTCGAGCGCGGCCGACTGGTAGACGCCATGGCGGACAGCCAATCCTGGCTGCATGGTAAGAAATACGCCATCTACGGTGATCCCGACTTCGTTCACGCAATGGCCCGCTTTGTCATGGAGACCGGCGGCGAGCCAACCCATTGCCTCGCCACCAATGGCACCTCGGCATGGGAAGCCGATTTGAAGAAGCTGCTAGCATCCTCGCCTTTCGGCAAGGCTGCCCAGGTTTGGGCGGGCAAGGACCTGTGGGCGCTGCGCTCACTGCTCTTTACCGAGCCGGTGGACCTTTTGATCGGCAATTCCTACGGCAAGTACCTGGAGCGCGACACCGGAACACCGCTGATCCGGCTGATGTTTCCGATCTTCGATCGGCACCATCATCACCGCTTTGCGCTCTTTGGCTACCAGGGAGCGTTGCGCGTGCTGACGACGATCCTCGACAAGATCTTCGACAAACTCGATCGCGAGACGAGCGAGACGGGTGTGACGGATTATTCCTATGACCTCACGCGCTAAGAGCTGTGGCCGGCTTTTCGCCGAGGCCATTCCTTGCCCAATGGACTGGGGAGGCTGAGCAATGTCCTCCCTCAGCGCCAAAATCAAGGACGCCTTCGATGAGCCCGCCTGCGATAAGAACCGTGGCAAAGATGCCAAGGCGCGCAAGGAGGGCTGCTCGAAGTCGCTGACACCAGGGGCGGCAGCCGGCGGCTGCGCCTTTGACGGAGCCAAGATCGTCCTGCAGCCGATCACCGACGTTGCGCATCTGGTCCATGCGCCGCTCGCCTGCGAGGGCAATTCTTGGGACAACCGTGGTGCGGTTTCGTCAGGGCCGACCTTGTGGCGGACAAGCTTCACGACCGACCTCACCGAACTCGACCTTGTGATGGGGCAGGGCGAGCGGAAACTCTTCAAGGCGATCCGCGAGATCAAGCACACATACGCGCCGCCGGCGATCTTCGTCTACTCGACTTGCGTAACGGCGCTGATCGGTGACGACATCGAGGCTGTGTGCAAACGCGCCACGGAAAAGTTCGGTTTGGCCGTGGTGCCGATCAATGCGCCTGGCCTGGCAGGCTCCAAGAACCTCGGCAATAAGCTCGCCGCCGAGGCGTTGCTCGATCATGTCATCGGCACGGTCGAACCCGACGACCCCGGACCCTACGACATCAACATCCTTGGCGAATTCAACCTCTCGGGCGAATTCTGGCTTGTAAAGCCGCTCCTCGATCGGCTCGGGATCCGGGTGCGCGCCTGCATTCCCGGCGATGCGCGTTACCGCGACATTGCTTCCGCGCACCGCGCCCGGGCGGCAATGATGGTGTGCTCGACCGCGCTGATCAGTCTTGCCCGCAAGATGGAGGAGCGCTGGGACATCCCGTTCTTCGAGGGCTCCTTCTATGGCATCTCCGACACATCGCAAGCTCTTCGAAACCTTGTCAGGCTGCTGGTGAGGAAGGGCGCCGATCCGGAGATCCTCGAGCGCACAGAGACGCTGATCGCGCAGCAGGAGGCGATCGCGTGGAAGAAACTCGAATCCTACCGGCAAAGGCTCCAAGGCAAGCGCGTGCTGCTCAACACAGGCGGTGTGAAGTCCTGGTCGGTTGTCCATGCGCTGATGGAGATCGGAATCGAGATCGTCGGCACCTCGATCAAGAAATCTACGGTGCAGGACAAGGAGCGCATCAAACAAGTTCTCAAGCACGACAAGCACATGTTCGAATCCATGGCTGCGAGCGAGCTGTACGCCATGCTCTCTGAACACAGGGCCGATATCATGCTGTCGGGCGGTCGCACGCAATTCATTGCGCTCAAGGCCAAGACGCCCTGGCTCGATATCAACCAGGAGCGCCAGCATCCTTATGCCGGCTATGACGGCATGGTGGAACTCGTACGCCAGATCGACCTCGCCATTCACAATCCGATCTGGTCTCAGGTGCGCCAGCCGGCCCCGTGGGATTGCCAGCCTGAGCTGATAGGCGAATTGCCGTGCACGAGGAACGAGACCGCGTACCTGTTTGATGAATTCGCCTGCGCGACGGCACACGAGTGTTGAGGCGACCGATGGCCCGCATCCTTCCCCAGAGCAAATCGGCGGCAGTCAACCCGCTGAAGTCGTCGCAGCCGCTGGGTGCCGCCTTTGCCTTTCTTGGCGTCGACGGTGCGATGCCGCTGTTCCACGGCAGCCAAGGCTGCACAAGCTTTGCGCTCGTTCTCTTCGTGCGGCACTTCAAAGAAACGATTCCCTTGCAGACTACGGCGATGGATGAGGTGGCGACCATCCTCGGCGCAGCCGACCATCTGGAAGAGGCGATCCTCAACCTCAAGAACCGCACGAAGCCAACGCTGATCGGGGTGTGCACGACCGCGCTGGTGGAGACGCGTGGCGAAGATTGCGCGGGTGATATTGCCAACATCATGCGGAAGCACACGCAACAGCTTGCGGGTACGGAGGTCGTGCTGGCCAACACGCCGGATTTTGACGGCGCGATCGAAGAGGGCTGGGCCAAGGCAGTCACCGCAATGATCGAAGGGATTACGCGCTCGGGCGAACGGGCGCGGCACCCGAAGAAGATCGCAATCCTACCCGGATGCAACCTCTCTGTCGCCGACATCGAGCATATGCGGGACATGGTTGAAAGCTTTGGGCTCAAGCCGGTTATTCTGCCCGACATTTCAGGCTCGCTCGACGGTACGGTTCCTGACCGCTGGGTAGCGACCACATACGGCGGCACCAGCGTCGAAGACATTCGCGAGTTGGGCACGGCCATGCAATGCATCGCCATCGGTGAGCACATGCGCCGCCCGGCGAAAGCGCTGCACGGGTTGACCGGCGTGCCTTACGTGTTGTTCCAGTCACTGACTGGGCTGCAGGACACGGACCGCTTCGTGTCGCTGCTGTCTGCGATTTCGGGCGCGGCGGTACCGGCCCGCGTGCGCCGGCGCCGGGCGCAATTGCAGGACGCGATGCTCGACGGACATTTCCATTTCGGCGGCAAGAAAATTGCCATCGCTGCCGAACCAGACCAGCTGTTCCAACTTGCGACCTTCTTTGCTGGCCTCGGCTCCGAGATAGCCGCGGCCGTCACAACGACCGACAGGTCTAAAATTCTCAAGAAAGTCCCGGCGGTTTCGGTTCAGATCGGCGATCTCGGCGATCTGGAAAGTCTTGCCGTCGGTGCTGACCTGCTTGTCACGCATTCGCACGGGCGCCAGGCATCGGAGCGGCTCGGAATTCCGCTCATGCGCATCGGGTTCCCGGTCTTCGATCGACTAGGCAGCCAGCACAAGCTCGCAATTCTCTATCAGGGCACCCGCGACATGATCTTCGAGGTCGCCAGCATCTTCCAGGCCAACCAACACGCGCCCACTCCTGAGGCGCTTGATCCACTCCGTAATCGAGAAATATCACGATGAACGCTGTTCGCCGCCTCTCGCTGGTCAGTAATGAGGTTTTCGCCCCGATGCCTGAACGACGTAAGGGCGCATTGCGCGTTGCGATCGCCACTCAGGACATGCAGGACCTCAATGCCCATTTCGGGTCGGCCAGGCGCTTTGCTGTCTACGACGTGACGCGCGAGGAATGGAATCTCGTAGAAGCCGTGGCCTTCGATGACGTGTCCGATGAAAGCGGGGAGCATCGGGCCGAGCGCGATGATCGCATCACGCCAAAGGTGGATGCGCTCAAGGGCTGTCAGATCCTGTTTTGTCTGGCAATTGGCGGCCCTTCGGCAGCCAAGCTTGTCGCGGCAAAAATCCACCCGATCAAAGTGGCGGAGCCCCAATCGATCCCACAGGTGCTCTTGCGCACGCAGATGATGCTCAGGACGTGTCCTCCGCCTTGGCTGCGCAAGGTGCTGGCGCGAGCGGGCATTGCCGAAAAGAAACCGTCCTTCGAGGACGAGGACTGAAAAGAGGAGGACGCCAATGCCTGACCCCGCAATCCCCCCAGCTGTCGCCGAAGACGAGGCGGCTCTTTGCACCCCGTTCGTCAAATGCCTCGTGCGGCTGATCCGTTCTCAGGATTCCTATGGCTCGTGGGAACGCAAAGCGGACGCTGAGCTGCTGGGCGACTTCATCATTACCAAGGAACAGCGCCG
>NZ_RZSJ01001019.1:0-857 GCF_003998025.1 Mesorhizobium sp. M8A.F.Ca.ET.021.01.1.1 | reverse complement strand
GACAGAGGCGATCCGCGGCAACGGCGCCGTCGCCATCCAGCAGCTCTATCATGTCGGTCAGCACGCGGACGCGGACAACTCGTTCCATGCCGGCTGGTCGCCTTCCGGCCTGCCGAGTTATCACGACTCCGACGGCTCGCATCGGATGTCCGAAGCCGAGATTGAGGAAACGATCGACGGCTTTGTCCAGGCGGCGCGCCGCTGCCGCGAGGCCGGCTTCGACGGCGTCGAGGTCTGGGCGGCGTACCATTCGATGCTGGACCAGTTCTGGACGCCCTGGTCGAACCGCCGCGACGACCGGTGGGGCGGCAGCCTTGAAAACCGCACGCGGGTGAGCCGTGAGGTGATGACCAGGATTCGCCGGGAATGCGGCGATGATTTCATCATCGGTCTTGCGGTCAATGACGAACCGGAAGTCGAAGTGGCGCTGAAGCGCGAAGCGCTGGCCGAGATAATCGACCTCCACGACCGCGATGCCTTGATGGACTATGTGACTTGTGGAACGGGTTCCTACTTCGATTTCTACAAGATCATGCCGACCTTTGTTTATCCCGAAAAGCTCGGCGCGGATCTTGCGGCGGTGCTCAAATCCACCGTGCGCCACGCGCTGATCACCGCCGAAAGCCATATCCGTACCCCCGAGAACGCCGAGAGCGTGCTGAGCGAAGGCCGCGCTGACCTCGTTTCCATCGTGCGCGGGCAGATCGCCGATCCGCATCTGGCTGCAAAGGCTGCCGCCGGACGGCCGCAGGACATTCGCGGCTGCCTGTCCTGCAACCAGATGTGCTGGGGCCGGCGCAGCCGCGATTACTGGATCAGCTGCGTCGTCAATCCCTCGGCGGGGCGGGAATGGGAGT
>NZ_RZSJ01001018.1:0-867 GCF_003998025.1 Mesorhizobium sp. M8A.F.Ca.ET.021.01.1.1 | reverse complement strand
AATCAAACCGCCCTTGAGCAATTTGCGCAGACTGTACTGGATGTTGGGAATGTCGTCGCGGTTGGTCATCTGGGCAAGGTCGCGCACGCTTTTCGGGCGGTCGTTCATCCGGATGACGTGAAGCAGCGCGTTCTCGGGCCCGCTGGCGGAAAACTCGATCACCGTGGCGAGGCATTCGGCCTGCCAATGGCCGAACGCCTCGTACGAGCGCATCAGCGCGTACTCGACTTCGGTGACGTCGATTTCCAGCGGCGTGCGCGCCAGATGCCAGCCGCGATCGAGCAGCTCGGCCTGTGTTTCCAGAGATTTGCGCCGGTCAGTCATCTGTCTTTTCCCCACTGTCAGCATGCGCTGATCCCGGTGATTGCGTCTACACGGATTTATGATAGACTTTCTATCATAAATTATAATCAAAAATGAGGAGAACGTCACCGATGAGCATGCTCGACAAGACCGCGCATTATGCGCAGCCCTTCTTTCTCGGCACATTCGCGTCCAATTGCTCAGGCGGAATGACCGTCACCAAGGTACCGGAGCGCTGGGTCAGTTCCTGGGACAACAATTTGCGGCTGGCGCGTCTGCTCGACGAGGCAGGCATAGACTTCATGCTGCCGATCGCGCGCTGGATCGGTTATGGCGGCGAGACCAACTTCCACGGCAATGTGCTGGAGACGATCACCTGGGCCGCCGGGCTTCTGGCGCTCACCCGCAACATCACGGTTTTCGCCACCACCCACACCGCGGCCAACCATCCCGTGGTCGTCGCCAAGCAACTGGCCACCATCGACCAGATCAGCCGTGGCCGCATAGGCCTCAACATCGTCGCTGGCTGGAACAAACCGGAATATGAGGCGCTTGGGCTGACGC
>NZ_RZSJ01001017.1:0-881 GCF_003998025.1 Mesorhizobium sp. M8A.F.Ca.ET.021.01.1.1 | reverse complement strand
CTGTGCGTCCTCAGCACCGCATCCATCAGCTTGTCGAGGCCGCGTCCGGTCTCGGCCGAGACCGGACGCGGCCTCGACAAGCTGATGGATGCGGTGCTGAGGACGCACAGGGTCTGGAACAGCCGTGTTTCCACCGGCAAGCTCAACCGCTGGCTCGAGGCCATACTGGCGCATCACCCGCCGCCCGCCGTTGCCGGGCGCCGGTTGAAGGTCAAATACGTCACCCAGGCCAAGACGCGGCCGCCGGGTTTCGTGGTCCAGTGCTCGCGGCCGGACGCGATGCCGCAGAGCTATGTCCGCTATCTCTCCAACAGCCTGCGCGAAGCCTTCGACATGCCGGGCGTGCCGATCCGCATCGCGTTGCGCACCTCGGACAATCCGTTCGCCGGCCGGGCCAAGAAGCGCGGCTGAGCCTCGGCGCTCGTGCTGATCAGGCCGCGGCACGCAAGCCGGCGGTCCGCGTATTTTCCGGCAGGGCCTGCCGCGCCGCCTCCAGTAATATGTCGGCAAGGCGGGCCGCCACGGGCTCGGGTTCGGCATCCCGACGATGCAGGAACAGCGCCATCTTGGGCAACGCCGGCAGGCCGGCGATCTCGGGCTTCATCGCACTGACGCTGGCCGGCAAGCCGATGTCGGTGCGGATCGTCAGCCCCAGCCCCGCGGCGACAGCCGCCCAGATGCCACCCAGACTGGGGCTCGAGAAGGCCATGCGCCAGGGCAGCCCGGCGCGGTCGAGCGTTTCAGTCGCGACCGTGCGCAGCAGACATGGCGCTTCGAGCGCCACCAGCGGCAGTGGCTCGCCGTCGCGCAGGCTCGTCTCGATGCGCTTGGCCGGACCGATCCAGCGCATCGGAACATCGGCGACGTGCTCGCTATAGGGC
>NZ_RZSJ01001016.1:0-888 GCF_003998025.1 Mesorhizobium sp. M8A.F.Ca.ET.021.01.1.1 | reverse complement strand
GTCCGACACAGTCAACAGACCGGCAAGTGCGAATGGCAGTGCCGCGAGCCGCAGCCAGGTCGTCGCCATCGTCGCGATGACCAGCGCGACGGCCACCAGCAGCACGGATTGCTGCGAGATCAGACCTACCCCATCGATTGGCGAGCGCTCCGATATCCATGACGATACGGCGATCATCGCTGTCAGGCCTTTGCCCATCACGTAGAGAAACGGGCCGTCGGCGCCGAAGGGCATCGCCAGCGAACTGAGGACCGCAAAAGGCATGACGACCACCGACACGATCGGCATGACGGCCAGATTGGCGAACAGGCTGAGCGGCGATACGCGCTGGAAATGCCAGATGGCAAACAGCGCCGTCGCGCTGCCGGCAATGATGGAGGTCATGGCCAATCCACCTGTCGCCAGCAGGAATTTTCGCGTCAGGAACCCGGGTAGTGACCGCTTTGGCGACGGTGGCCTCGTCTTACCAGCGCGGTGGTCCGCCCAGCCGGCATAGGCGCCAACAAGGGCCGCGGTTGCCGCGAACGACATCTGGAAGCTCGGGCCGACGACCTCGTGCGGGGAAACCAGGATAACGGCGATCGCCGAGATGGCCAGGTTGCGCATGGTGAGCGCCGCGCGATCGAACAAGACGGCAATCAGCATCACCGCCAGCATGATGAAGCTGCGTTCGGCCGCAACGACGACACCGGAAATGACGAGATAGGCGGCGATCGAGAAAAGTGCGGCGGCGGCCGCATATTTCTTCACCGGCCGGCGCGCGGAAAAGTCTGGAAACAGCGCGAAGGCACCGCGCAACAGACCCATGATGGTGCCGGCGACCAGCGCCATATGCAGTCCCGAAATGGAAATGATGTGATAGATGCCGGTACGCCGCATCGCTTCGTT
>NZ_RZSJ01001015.1:0-889 GCF_003998025.1 Mesorhizobium sp. M8A.F.Ca.ET.021.01.1.1 | reverse complement strand
GCTCAAGATCGGACCGCAGGTCGCAACGGCCCTTGCCGCCAGCGGCGTCATCGGCCGCGCCATGCCGCAGGGCGACATTCTCGGCTTCGCGCCGCCGCTGTGCCTGACCCGCGAGGAAGCCGACATCGTGGTGGCCAAGACCGCCGATGCCGTGAACAACGTATTCGCCAATCTCTGAGACCGACCCATGAATGCCATGACCAAAACCCTCCCCGCCACCATGGCCGCCGTGCTGCTCACCGGGCACGGCGGACCTGAAAAGCTCGTCTACCGCACCGATGTCAAAGTGCCTGCCCTCGCTTCAGGTGAGGTGCTCATAAGGGTCAGCGCTTGCGGGATGAACAACACCGATGTCTGGGTGCGCCAGGGCGCCTATGGCACGGAGGAAGATGCGGGCGCGGTGTCGACCTGGCGAAGGCAGGGCAATACGCTGACCTTCCCGCGCATCCAGGGCACCGACACTGTCGGCACCATCGCCGCCGTCGGCGAAGGTGTATCACCGGACCGTATCGGCGAACGGGTGATCGTCGATTTCTCCATCTACAACCGCGACGACGATTCACTCGCCGACATCGACTATATGGGCCACGGCCGCGATGGCGGTTATGCCGAGTATCAGGCTGTGCCAGCCGACAACGCGCATGTCGTCGACACGGAGATGAGCGACGTCGAACTCGCCACCTTCTGCTGCGCTTATCTCACCGGCGAACAGATGCTGGAACGCGCCGGCTTGAAGGCTGGCGAGCGCGTGCTGGTCACCGGCGCCTCGGGCGGCGTCGGTTCCGGCATCGTGCAACTGGCGCGGGCGCGTGGCGCCATTCCCTATGCGGTCGCCGGCAAGGGCAAGGAACAGGCCGTACTCGACATCGGCGCCGAGGCGGTCATCACC
>NZ_RZSJ01001014.1:0-890 GCF_003998025.1 Mesorhizobium sp. M8A.F.Ca.ET.021.01.1.1 | reverse complement strand
TCACTATACGGGGAGAGGATGCCGGCAGGCAGGTGAGGGGCAGCGCCGACGCTTGGACAATGAAAATCCGCCGAGCAGGCGGCATGACGGAGGCGACATGCAGGATCAGAAGCAGCGGCCGGTTTCCGTCTTCCGCGAATTCCTCGACAGCGAGGCGGCCGGCGGCATCATCCTGATGGCAGCGGCCGCCCTTGCCCTGATCGTCGCCAATTCGCCGCTCGCCGAAACCTATTTCGCCGTTCTCCACGCCTATCTCGGGCCGCTCAGTGTCTCGCACTGGGTCAATGACGGGCTGATGGCGGTGTTCTTCCTGCTCGTCGGGCTGGAGATCAAGCGCGAGATGCTGGATGGCCAGCTCTCGACCTGGCCGCGCAGGGTGCTGCCCGGCATCGCCGCGGCAGGCGGCATGGTGGTGCCGGCGCTGGTCTATGTCGCTGTCAACAGCAACAATCCGGCCGCACTGTCCGGCTGGGCGATCCCGACCGCCACCGATATCGCCTTCGCGCTCGGCGTGCTGTCGCTGCTCGGCAGCCGCGTGCCGGCTTCGCTGAAGGTCTTCCTGACCGCGCTTGCCATCATCGACGACCTCGGCGCGGTCATCATCATCGCCATATTCTACACCAGCGGCCTGTCGCTGGCCTATCTCGGCGCGGCCTTCGCCGTCATTGCCGTGCTTGTCGTGCTCAACCGCATGCGGATGATGAGCCTGGTGCCCTATCTCGTGCTTGGCGCCATCCTGTGGGTGCTGGTGCTGAAGTCGGGCGTCCATGCCACGCTGGCCGGCGTTGCGTTGGCGCTCACCATTCCGCTCGAACGCTCCGCCGGGATCGGCCACGATCTCGACCATTCGCCGCTGCACCGGCTCGAGCATGGCCTGCACAAGCTGGTGG
>NZ_RZSJ01001013.1:0-890 GCF_003998025.1 Mesorhizobium sp. M8A.F.Ca.ET.021.01.1.1 | reverse complement strand
CATCTCTTCTGCGCTCGGCCAAGCCGAAGCCGTCGGGTGCACCGATGCGCACGGTTCCGGACACGTCGTCGCCTTCGCCCGATATGGTCGAGCGGGCGGCGATCATGTCGCCTTCCATGCGCTCGGCGATGTCGAGGAAGCGCTCGCCTGCCGGCGTCAGCTCGCTGCCGGTGGTCAGGCGGCGGAAGAGTTTTGTCCTCAGTGCTTCCTCCAGGGCCGCGATGCGGCGCGAGACGGTGGCATGGTTGAGCTCCAGCCGCCGCGCGGCGCCAAGGATCTGGCCGGCGCGCGCCACGGCGAGGAAGATGCGCACGTCATCCCAGTTCAAGGGCGTGGTCCGACAGGACGGAGGGGCGTGTGAGGGAACTCAACTTAACGATTCCAGCGATGACAAACTCACCCTACCATTTGCGACAATTGATGCACAGGCACCCACCGTTATCTATTTTCCGCACAACGGTTGCGTTCTCCCTCGCGTTGCCTTCGCCACCACAAAGGCGGACAATGCGCCATCACAAACAAGGGAGAGAAATCATGATCGACTACGGTCATTTCATCGGCGGCAAGCGTGTCGCCGGCACCAGCGGGCGCAAGCAGGACGTCATGCAGCCGATGGACGGCTCGGTGCGCGGCACCGTGGCGCTGGCCTCGCAGGCGGAACTGCGCGCGGCGGTCGAAAATGCCAAGGCCGCGCAGCCCGCATGGGCGGCCACCAATCCGCAGCGCCGCGTGCGCGTGCTGATGAAATTCCTCGAACTGGTCGCCCGCGACTATGACGAACTGGCCGACATCCTGGCGCGCGAACACGGCAAGACCATCGCCGACGCCAAGGGCGACATCCAGCGCGGCCTCGAAGTGGTCGAGGTCTGCATCGGCGCGCCGCATATGAT
>NZ_RZSJ01001012.1:0-892 GCF_003998025.1 Mesorhizobium sp. M8A.F.Ca.ET.021.01.1.1 | reverse complement strand
AACGTCGCTCGGATGCGCAACGACGTGGCGGCCTTCTGGGAGCCAGGCGCGAACGCCGCCAGCCGCGTCACCGGCGTGCCGGTCTTGACCGCGAACGGCCCGGCGATCTGCACCCAGACGCCGCCGACGAAAGCTTCGCAGACGAAGGTCGCGGTGCCTTTGTCGATCGCCAGCGTCGACATCAGCACCGTCGCGACGGTGCCGGCCACCGTGCCGGTCCAGATGGTTTGCGTTCCCGTGTGCGGCCCGAAGGTCGGCGTCGGGCTGGTGATGGCGCGCGCGGACAGCGGCCGGCGCCATTCGCCCTTGCGGCGCGACCCGCCCATGCGGCGGAAGCCGGACTGCGGCACCGGCTCGACGCCCTTGAACGCCAACCCTGCCGAATAGTACTGCTTGATGTCGACGCGGCTTTTCGCTTCCGGCGTGAATTCGCCGGCATTGCACGAGCGCGTGGGCGATGCCGGGCGCGCTACCATTTGCCGTACCAGTCACCGCCGCCGGTGCGGCCGCCCTGCAGCATGTCGGTCGTTGCCGGCGTGGCAACGGGCGCGGCGGCGCGGTCCTGGGCGATCAAGCGGCCGAATATGCCACCGGTGCCGCCTTCCGAGCGGGTGCCGACCGCTTCGGCCAGCTTGTCGTTCTTCAGGTCCATGTCCTGCAGCATCGGGATGGCGAGATAGGAGGCGAGCAGCAGAGCGAAGGCATCGGCGAATTGCGGCTCCCAATCCTCCGGCTCGACCATCACCTTGCAACGGGCATAGACAGTCGGTTCGTCGCAGAACACGGTCTTGCCCTCGATGGTGAAATCGCGGATTGGCGTGTCGCGGCGCGGATCGGACAAAAGCTTCAGCGCCGGCCCGACGCGGTTGCCTGGCAGGTCGAAGCCGTAGGC
>NZ_RZSJ01001011.1:0-899 GCF_003998025.1 Mesorhizobium sp. M8A.F.Ca.ET.021.01.1.1 | reverse complement strand
CCCTATCGCTGGCCTTTGTCGGCCACCAGAAGTCGCATTATCTCGGCGACCCGCTCTATCCGACGGACTTCCTTTACGCCCGACAGATCTTCGCGCTGTTGCCGCTGCTGGTGCGCGAGCGGCCAATGACCGCGCTCGCCATGGTCGCGGGCATCGTGGTCGGCCTGTCCCTGCTCGTCTACGGCTGGCGTCTTTGGCGCCGCAAGGTTCCAGCCCTCAGCCACAAGGGCCGCCTCGCCCGGCTGACGCTGGCGGTGCCGCTGCTCGCCTTCTTCGTCTCAATCATGGACTACGCCACCTTCTCGTGGACCAGGGACCGGCTGCAGATCATCCCGATCATGTGGGACCAGAAGGAAAACTACGCCTCCAACGGCTTTGCGCTCGCCTTCGCGCTCAACGTGCCGATGGCGCACGTCTCTGCCCCGCCGGGCTATTCCGACAAGGCAATCGCGGCGATCGACAGGCCCGATGTGAGCGCCTCGGTGCCGGCCCAGAAGCCAGACATCATCATCGTCATGAGCGAATCCTTCTGGGATTCGACCAAGCTGCCCGGCGTCACCATCACGCCCGATCCGATCCCCAATGTGCGGTCGCTCCGCTCGGGCTCGATGTTCTCGCCCGAATTCGGCGGCATGACCGCCAATATCGAATTCGAAGCGCTGACCGGGTTCTCGAACGCCTTCCTGCCGGCCGGCAGCATCCCCTACCAGCAATATGTACGCACCCCGACGCCGTCGATGGCGACCTTCCTGAAGAGCGAAGGCTATAGGGCACGCGCCATCCATCCAGGCACCAACTGGTTCTGGAATCGCGGCGCCGTCTATGCCGATGTCGGCTTCAACGACTTCAAATCGGAAGAAACGCTGCCGCCCATGGAAAAGCGCGGACCGCTGGCATCC
>NZ_RZSJ01001010.1:0-905 GCF_003998025.1 Mesorhizobium sp. M8A.F.Ca.ET.021.01.1.1 | reverse complement strand
ACCGCAGGCTCGTCCTGCCCAGCATGCCGAGCGGTGGGGTCGATATTTTTGCGTGCAACCGCCAGGTGCTGGAAGCGATCCTGTCCATCGAGGAGCCCAACAGCTCGCTTGTCGTGCAATTGTTCTGGGTCGGCTTCAGGCGGGAATTCGTGCCCTATCGCCGCCGCGAACGAGAGCACGGGACGAGTGCCTGGAGCATGGCCCGTCGGTTCAGATACATGATGGACAGCATCTTTTCGTTCTCCGATTTCCCCATAATTCTGACCCTTTGGGTGGGTTTCGCGGGCTGCCTGCTCAGCCTGCTGTTTGCAGCCGTTACCGTCGTGGCGCGGTTGCTCGGCAACATTGACGCAGCCGGCTACACAACACTGGTGCTGCTGATCGTGGGCTTCGGATCGGCCAGCCTGATGGTCCAGGGCATTCTGGGCTGCTATCTCTGGCGGGCGGTTGAAAACACCAAGTCACGGCCCCTGAGAGTGATCAGCCGCGTCGTCGAGGGGACATCGAAATGACCGACAGGGCATTTTTTGTTCATGAGCAGGGCATCTGCGAAAGTCCGCATATCGGCCAGGGAACACGTATCTGGGCGTTTGCCCATGTTCTGCCGGGCGCCGTGATCGGTGCGGACTGCAACATTTGTGATCATGTTTTCATCGAGAACGACGTGGTGATCGGTAATGACGTGACCATAAAGAGCGGCGTTCAATTGTGGGACGGCCTCCGCCTTGGAAACCGCGTGTTCGTCGGCCCAAACGCGACATTCACCAATGATCGTTTCCCGCGCTCGAAAGAGTATCCCGAGGCATTTCTTCTGACGACGGTCGAGGACGGCGCATCGATAGGTGCCAATGCGACAATCCTGCCAGGCATAATCATCGGACGTCAGGCGATGATCGGCGCAGGCG
>NZ_RZSJ01000100.1:0-13773 GCF_003998025.1 Mesorhizobium sp. M8A.F.Ca.ET.021.01.1.1 | reverse complement strand
CTGCTTGCCGCCGCGCGCGAAACGCTGGTGCCCGAAGGCTTGCTGGCTGGTTCAGGTCTTGAATCGGAGAGCCGCCCCAAGGTCTTGTTTCCAAACAATTCCTGAAGGGGCGGCGCTACTGTCTAGGCAAGGCGATGTCCGCCTTCGATATGCAGCGTCGTACCGGTCGCAAAGCCATTGCCCATCAGGAAGAAAATCGCGTCGGCGATATCGTCGGGATGGCCGATCCTGCCGACCGGCAGCCGCTCGGCCATCGCCGCAAGCGTCTCTGCCTTCCTGTCGCCCGCAACTTGCCCCCAGATCTCGGTGTCGACCCAGCCGGGCGAGACGGCGTTGACGCGGATCGGCGCGAGTTCCACCGCCAACGCCCGCACCAGCCCTTCGAGCGCGGCATTGACGGCGGCGACGACCGAGCCGCGCGGGGCCGGCCGGTAGGCTGCGATGCCGGAAACGAAGCTCATCGAGCCGCTCACCGCAAGCCGCGGCGCACCATGCTTGGCGAGCAGCAGCGGGCCGAAGAGCTTGCTGTCGACCACGCGTTGCGCAGCGTTCAGGTCAAGCTCCGGCAGTAGCCTATAGGCGCCTTCGATGTCGGCGGCGGTGCTGACGATATGGTCGAGGCCGCCGATCCCCGCAAACAAAGCCGCGACCTGGTCTTCTCGCGTGATGTCGACAGCGGCAATGTGGAGGCCTGCGGGATTGCCCAGCGCCTCGCGGGCCTGCCGCAGCCTGTCCTCGCGGCGCCCGGCGATGATGACTTCAGCGCCAGCCTCGACACAACGCCTGGCCAGGGCCAGGCCCATGCCGGAGCCGCCGCCGGCGATCAGGATTTTCTGGTTCGAAAGATGCATTTCGCTCTCTGCCTTTGCTGGATTGGGACAAGGGCAGGGGATTGGCAGGTCGATGCGGAAAGCGGAAACGGAACAAACCGATGGTGCTATCGGAGATGCCGATGGTTGGAGAGGGAGAGCTTGAGCGCCGTCCCTGGGACAAGCTGTTCCCGGCTCTACTCCCGCTCGGCACTCGCGAACACCACGAGATTCCCGTCGGGATCGCGCATGCGCATGATCCAGAAATGGTCGGCCTCCTCGATTGGGCCGGGCTCAAGCCCATTATCCACCAGTCTCTGTCGCTCCGGCGCCAGAGGCAGCACGCCGAGCGTCAGCGTCGAGGTGCCGGCTTTCTGCTTGTCCTCGAACAACTGTACTTCGGCACTGTCGGTGAATTGCCATTCGGCCAGCCCCGGCATCGGCCGCCGCAGCGGCGGCTTGCCGAAGAGTTTTTCGTACCAGCCGATGCTGGCTTCGAGGTCGGAGCAGCTGACATGGGCGAAAATGGTTTCGATTGCCATCAGGAAACCTCCATCGGACGGTGCACTCTTGCCGCAACGCGGCATTGGATGGCACGTTCCGCTGCTTCCTGGCTGCGTGCTCCATTGCTGACGAAAGCTGACGGTGGGCCATGCGATAATGCCGGGAATCGCACGATGACGGAGGCAACATGATGTTGATGCAGGCGACAACAATTCTAAACGGGCAGACCCGCTGATGCCGCCGGTCAAGGTCGATCCCGACAAGGTCAGGGAATTCCCCGACGCGGACAGTTTTTACGCCTGGCTCGGCCAGCACCATGCCACGGAAACCGAAGTGTGGATCAAGGTGCACAAGGTGGGGTCGGGACTGAAATCGATCCCGACGAAGGAAGCGATCGACGTCGTGCTGTGCTTCGGCTGGATCGACGCGGTGCGCAAGGGATTGGACGAGAACAGTTTCCTGCAGCGCTACACACCGCGCGGCAAAAAGAGCATCTGGAGCAAGATCAACGTCGACAATGTGGCGCGGCTGGTCGAGGAGGGCCGCATGACCGCGCATGGGCTGAGGGAGGTCGAGGCGGCCAAGGCCGACGGGCGCTGGGCGCGCGCCTATGGCAGCGGCAAGGAGATGAAAATCCCCGACGATCTGCAAGCGGCGATCGACGCCGAGCCGGCGGCGAAGGCGATGCTGGAAAAACTCAGCGCGCAGAACCGCTTCTCGCTTGCCTTCCGCACCCACAACATGAAGACCGAGGCTGGCCGCAAGAAGAAGATCGAGACCTTCGTGGCGATGCTGAAGCGCGGCGAGACGATCTATCCGCAAGGCAAGAAATAGGGGTCCTCGGGCGCGGGAATGCGGGTCGATGGCTCGGGCGGCAAGGGTGCCGACGATGCCATGAAGATATCGCCGCGGACGGCCTGTACAAGAAAGTCGAGGACTGTCGTCACACGCAACGGTATATTCCGGCGGGATGGGTAGACGACGTTGATCGGCAGGCGCGTCGGCGAAAAATCCGGCATCAGCTTGACCAGCCTGCCTGCTTCGATGTCCGCCCCGACCAGAATGTGGGAGAGCACCGCAAGCCCGGCTCCTCCCAGTGTCGCGCGATGAACGGCCATCGAATTGTTGGCGACAAGACGCGGCTCGATGCGCAGGACAACGTCGTCCGCTCCGCCTGAGAACGACCACGAACGGCCGTCGCCGGCACGGCTGTAGCAAATGCAGGCGTGATCCTTGATGTCTTGCGGCGTTCGCGGCGAGCCGCGTCCCTCGAGATAGCTTGGCGAGGCCACCAGAAAGGCTGTTGTCCAGCCGATCCGGCGGCACACCAGGCTGCTGTCGCCGGCCGGCCCGAGGCGCACCTCGAGATCGATCGCGTTGGCGATGAGGTCCGAAGGCTCGTCCCGAAAGATCAGCTCGACATCCAGCGCCGGATGGCTCTCCAGCAGCCCCGCGAGGCGGTCGCCGATGAACAGGCCGAGCGGCGTGGGCAGGCTCAGCCGCACTTTTCCGGAGACTGTTGCCGTTTCGGCGCCGCTGGCCTGGCCGAGCGCCTCGACCGCTTCGAGGACGCGCAGCGCCATAGGCAACATCTGTTCACCCTCCGCCGTCAAGGCGAGCGCGCTCGTCGTGCGGTGCAGAAGGCGCGTCTTGAGATGCGCTTCCAGCGCTGAGACCTGCCGCGACACTGCCGGCTGCGTCAGATCGAGGTCGAGCGCAGCCGCCGAGAAGGATTTTGTCTGCGCCACCCGCAGGAACGTTCTCAACGCCGATACGACGTCCATCCTCGCCCTCATACTTTTCGACATAAGCCTTATGTCCGCATCCTAGGCGGATGGCGCTTTACTGTCCAGATATTACGGATATTTATTATCCTTAAGGACATAAGATATCCTCAAAAAAGGAGAGACCATGACACAGCGCCTCAACGCCGCCCAGCAATCGCCTGAACTGTTCAAGAAGCTCCTCGATTTCAGCATGGCCGAGGCACACAGCGCCATCGAGGAGAAGACCCGCGACCTCGTCCACATCAGGGCATCCCAGATCAATGGCTGCGCCTTCTGCCTCGACATGCATGTGAAGGAAGCCACGATCCACGGCGAGAGCGAGTTGCGCCTCCATCATCTCGCCGTCTGGCGGGAATCACCCCTTTTCGTTCCTCGTGAGCGGGCTGCCCTTGCCTGGACCGAAGCCGTCACCAAGCTCGCCGAAGGCGGTATTCCGGACGAACTCTATGAGCGCGTGCGCGGGCAGCTTTCGGAAAAGGAGATCTCCGACCTGACCTTCTCGGTCATGGCCATCAACGCCTGGAACCGTGTCAGCGTCGCCTTCAAAACCGTGCCAGGCTCCGCGGACAAGCTCTACGGCCTCGACAAGGCTGGCCTGAACTAAAACCCTTCCTTTCGGCTGACCATCAATCGACGCGGCGCGAGATCTCGGCCGCAAACGGAGACCATCATGAAAATCGTCATCATCGGAGGCACCGGCCTCATCGGTTCCAAGACCACTGAACGCCTCCGCAAGCAGGGCAGCGAGGTGATCGCCGCCGCGCCGAACACCGGCGTCAACACCGTCACCGGCGAAGGCCTGCAGGAGGCACTCGAAGGCGCCGAAGTGGTGATCGACCTCGCCAACTCCCCGTCCTTCGAGGACAAGGCATCGATGGATTTCTTCACCACGTCAGGCCGCAACCTGCTCGCCGCCGGCAAGGCTGCGGGCGTCAGGCACCATATCGCGCTCTCGGTTGTCGGCACCGAACGCCTGCAGGACTGCGGCTATTTCCGCGCCAAGCTCGTCCAGGAAAATCTGATCAAGGCGTCCGGCATTCCCTACACCATCGTTCATTCGACGCAATTCATGGAGTTCCTGGCCGGCATCGCCAAGTCGGGCACGGTCGGCGAGGCCGTGCACCTGTCGCCGGCCTATGTACAGCCCATCGCGTCCGACGACGTCGCCGATGTGATGGCCGGGGTCGCGCTCGCCGCGCCGATCAACGGCATGATCGAGATCTCGGGGCCCGACCGTGTGCGGATGAGCGAACTCGTCGCCCGCTACCTCAAGGCTGTCGGCGATCCTCGCGAGGTCGTGGCCGATCCGGAGGCTCTACTTCGGCGCGAGGCTGAACGACACTTCGCTGGTCTCCGACGACAATCCGCGCCTTGGCCACATCACGTTGGAGCAGTGGTTCGCCGCCTCGGCGCGGAAATCACCGCCGGCAAACGCAGCGGCCTAGGCCCGGGATACCGCTCAATGGAAAAAGGAGTTTTCAAATGATCAAGTCAATCGTCGCCGCCCTCGTCGTGACGGCAGCCCTGGCCGGCCCGGCCGGCGCCACGCAAGCCCCTCGCACTGGCGAGAAGGCGGCCAAGGTCACCCTTGTCTATGAGCATGAACTGCCGAATGTTCCGGGCAAGAGCATCAAGGGCATCCTCGTCGAATATGGTCCCGGCGGTTACTCGCCGGCGCATACCCATCCGAGTTCGGCCTTCATCTATGCGACGGTTCTGGAAGGCTCGATCCGCAGCCAGGTCAATGACGACCCGGCCAAGGTCTACAAGGCCGGCGAGAGCTTTTCGGAGATGCCGGGCGATCGCCACAGCGTGAGCGAGAACGGCAGCAAGACGAAACCCGCAAAGCTGCTGGCTGTCTTCGTGGTCGATACCGCGCAGAAGGAACTGACCTATCCGGTCAAGAAGTAGGCGCAAGCGGCCGGACGCCATTCCTGGCGGCCGGCCCTGCCAGCAAATTCAATCCTGTCGGAGGACCCATGTTCGGCGATCATCTGGCTCTGGTCCTGATCAACCTTCTGGGGCTCGTCGGCATTGCCGTGTGGTATTTCCAGGGCCGTGGGCGGCCCATGGCGCGCCTGATCGTCCAGATCCTGTTCTTCGCCGGCATGACGGCGGTGCTCGGCTTCAGCGATATCCTGCCGCATTGGATGGGCGAGGCGGATCTACAAGGCTCTGGCGCATATCTGGCGAAGTCGGCGCGCGTCCTCTGGTGGACGCATCTTGCCTGGACGCTTGTCGGCTTTGTGCGCCTTTACATCGTTCTGGAGCACCGACCGCAAGAGGCGCGCCTGCTCCAGGACCTTGTCGTCGCCGCCATCTATCTCGGCGTGGCGCTGTCGATAACAGGCTTCGTCTTTGGCGCTCCCATCGGAACGCTGGCGGCAACGTCGGGCGTGGTTGCGATCATTGTCGGGCTTGCGCTGCAGAATACGCTTGGCGACGTCTTCTCCGGTATTGCGCTGACGCTGGGCCGACCCTTCACGCTCGGCGACTGGATCATGCTGAGCGACGGCACGGAAGGACGTGTCGTCGAGACAACTTGGCGTTCCACGCATCTGCTTACGGGTGCGAACAATATCGTCGTCCTGCCAAACAGCGTGTTGGCGAAGCTGAGCCTGACCAATCTCAGCCGTCCCGACGAGAGGCAGCAATTGACCCTGGCCGTGCGGCTTGCGGCCACGCACGCGCCGCACGTCATCGAGGAGGCCATGCATGCGGCTCTGCGGAACTGCCGACGGATCGTCAAGGAGCCGGCACCGCTTGTCGCGCTCAAGGAGATCGACGCGGCGGCCATCGGGATGGACCTGCTTTTTTGCGTCGCCGGTCCGGGCGACCGGTTGCTTGCGAGGAACGAGGTGATCGACCTTGTCCATCGTCATTGCGAGGCGAACGGCCTGTCGCTTGCGATGTCGCCCCAAAGCTACGCCATCATGCTGCCGGCGACGGCAGGCCAGCCGCTGACGCGGATCATGCGTTAATGCTCACCCGGCGCGCTCCAGCACCCATTCGAAGCTGTTTTTCCAGAGCTCCGCCGGAATCTCCTGCGCCAGCGCTTCGGTGAGGTCGGAAAGCCTGACACCGCGCAATTTTGCCCGCCAGGCTTCGTCGGCTTCCCACATGATGCGCGACACCGCGCAAGGGCCGCTTTCACAATAGCCCTGAGGGCGGCACGGGTTGTTTGCACGGATGTTGCTGCACACAAACGTACGCGCCTTGCCCTCCACCGCCTCCACTATGTCCAGGAAGGTCAGTTCGGCGGGTGTCCGTGCCAGCCGGTATCCACCCGAAGGGCCGAGCGTCGTATGAACGAGGCCTGCCTGCGACAGGCTTTGCAACGCCTTGGAAAGATATTCCTTGGGAAGGCCGTGGAATTCGGCAAGCGCCTTTGTGGAGAGATAGCGTCCCTCGGGCAGACCGGCGAGCATGGCGCAGCAGTGCAGTGCCCATTCGACTTGGCTTTTCAGGATCATCCACGGGTTCCGGGTCGATGGCGACCAACTCTATTAAGGATATGAAATATCCCTATTCTGCCATGGTGTAAACAGACAGGTTCTGGTGGGAGGGTTCAGCCGTTGTCGTCCCAAGGCGGCTTGTTGGCGCGATAGGCGCAACGGCGCTATCCCGGGGGCTGGAAGTACAGGGCCTAAGCGCCGGAATGCGGGTCGATGCCGTAGGGATGGACGGGGTAGCCGGGTCCGATGGCGCATCGTCTCCCGCTGACATGGCGGGTGGACGAAGGGCCGCATGGCGGCTACCTTTTCGAGCCCGCGATCAGATCGCGCGGCGCAACGGGTCGCCGGGAGTTGTGCTGTTGAGAAGTGTTGCTTCGTGGCTGATGGCGCTGATCATCATGGCCGTGGCCGCGTGTGTCGGGGCGGGCGCCGCCGTCGCCCAGACACAAACGCCCGCCGACCTGCCTTTGCCGTCGGACGTGGCATCGAAGGACATATCGGTCGGAATGAAGGTCGCGCCGCCCTTCGCCTTCAAGCTGCAGGACGGCACCTGGTCCGGATTGAGCATCGACCTCTGGCAGAAAATAGCCGGGCGGCTCAACCTGCGCTTCCACTATGTCGAAGTGCCTGGCGTGCAGGACCAGATCGATGGCGTTGTCGGCGGCAAGTTCGATGTGGCGATGGCCGCGATCACGGTCACGGCCGACCGCGAAAAGACTGTCGACTTCACGCAGCCCTTTTTCACGACCGGGCTCGGCATCGCCACACCGCTCAACAGCCAGCCGTCGTGGCGGCCGATTTTGCGCGCGCTGACCTCGTTCGGCTTCCTGCAGGCGGTGCTGGCGCTGATCATCATCTCGGTCGTGGTCGGCGTGCTGATCTGGATGTTCGAACGCCGCCACAATGACGATTTCGGCGGCGGCGTTGCCAAGGGCCTGTTTTCCAGCATGTGGTGGTCGACGATTGCCGCGACCCAGGCCAGCACCGGCGATTTCGGTCCGCGAACCGTGCCGGGACGCGTGCTCGCCGCGCTCTGGATGATGGGATCGATCATCGCCATCGCGGTGTTCACCGCGGGCGTCACATCGGTGCTGACCGTGACGCAGATGGAAGGCATGGTGCAGGGCGAAAGCGACCTCGGCACGGTCAGGGTCGGCGCCGTGCGGAATTCCTCGACCGCGTCCTATCTGGATTCGACCCATATCCGGCATCAGGACTTTGCCACCGTCCAGCAGGGCCTGGACACGCTGCGCGCCGGCAAGATCGATGCGCTGGTCCACGACAAGCCGCTGCTTGGCTGGCTGGTCGGACAGAACTATGGCGCGAGCCTGCAGGTCCTCGACGCGACGTTCGACCAGCAGCAATATGCCATCGCACTGCCGCTCGGCAGCCGGCTGCGCAAGCCGCTCGATGTCGCCCTGCTGCAAACCTTGGAAAGCGACTGGTGGAAACAGGCCGTCTTCCATTATCTGGGCGAGAAATAGGCTGTCGGCATGAGAAGGGCGGACCGCTCGCGGCATTGCGCGCAAGAAAAGCCGCCCTTTTTTAGGACTGGTTTTCTGGGATGATGGCTGCCGTCACTGGTTGAGGTCGACTGGTGTCACACCAAGCAGCTTCAGGGCGTTGGCGTAAGTCCGGATCCCTTGCGCCTGCTTGCTCTCGGCACAGAACCGGTTCGCCCTGTCCTGCAGTGCCGTCGCCTGCGCGATCTGGCTCGCACTGGCGCCGGGTTCGGCCTTGGTCCGGATGGCGCCGTCGAGCTGAAGACCGAGCCGGCTGCAATATTCGCTGCGGGTGACCGCCGCCTCCGCGCCCGACTGCGCGACGGAAAGCATGGCAAGCGACAGGCCTGTCAGGGCACCCATCCATCCGGCCGAACGTCGTTGCATTGCAGGCGAGATCCCGTTTCGTTGTCTGGCGGCCGCAGCCCGGCCGCCACGGGATGGTTATCGCAGACGATCTTTTCGCCAGTTTTTCCCGGATGTTGAATCTTGTTTCTGAAGTGTGTCTGGAGGCCGGGTTCACACTTCGTCGGCGTCGAACAGCAGCATCGTCAGATCGTCGTCGCCTGGGGCCAATATCCGCCGGTCGGCGGCACAGGCAACGCCGACTTCGCTGGCGAACGCGGCACGGATGTCGTCGAGACTGTCGAAATACAATGTCCCCACCAGATACGGCATCTCGCCCGCCGAAAGCTTGACGATCGGCCGCCTGCTGACATCGTAGCGCCGCAGGCCGGGAAGCTTTTTGGCCAGCGGTATATGAACGTCGAAATAGTGCCGGTCGAAGGCGGCCGGATCGGCCGGGGTTTTGTAGATCACGAGCATCTTGGCCATTGCCATGGTCCTGTCCTGTTGGCGTTGCTGGTCGGGCCGTGCGGGCCGCCGCGCCAAAGTCGTTCGACGAAGGTGGATTTCGACAAGCGAATGATTTTTGCCTGCGCGGCTGGAAAGCCGACCTTGGGCGGCCTATCGGCGCGCCCCCGTTCGCGCATACCCGCTGCGGCGCTTCTGCCTCTTCCCCCGGCACCGTCATTCGCGTAAGGGCGCGGGCAAATCCCTTCCATTCGGCTTGAGCCTCCCGGAACTATCATGATCAGACTTGAAAACATCGGCAAGCAGAATGGCCGTCAGCTTGTCTTCATCGAGGCGTCGGCCTCGCTGCAGAAGGGCGAGAAGATCGGCCTTGTCGGGCCCAACGGCGCCGGCAAGACGACTTTGTTTCGCATGATCACCGGCCAGGAGCACCCCGACGAGGGCCAGGTGCAGGTCGATCGCGGCGTCACCATCGGCTATTTCAGCCAGGATGTCGGCGACATGGCGGGCCACAGCGCGGTGGCCGAGGTGATGAACGGCGCCGGACCGGTGAGCGAGGTGGCGGCCGAGATGGCGGAGCTCGAGGCCGCGATGGCCGATCCCGACCAGGCCGACCGGATGGACGAGATCATCGAAAAATATGGCGAGGCGCAGCACCGCTTCGAGGAGCTCGACGGCTATGCGCTCGACGGACGCGCGCGCGAAGTGCTCGACGGTCTCGGCTTTTCCCAGGAGATGATGGACGGCGATGTCGGCAAGCTGTCGGGCGGCTGGAAGATGCGCGTGGCGCTGGCCCGCATCCTTTTGATGCGGCCCGACGTCATGCTGCTCGACGAGCCGTCGAACCATCTCGACCTGGAAAGCCTGATCTGGCTTGAGCAGTTTTTGAAGGGCTATGACGGCGCGCTGCTGATGACCTCGCACGACCGCGAGTTCATGAACCGCATCGTCAACAAGATCGTCGAGATCGATGCCGGTTCGCTCACCGCCTACTCCGGCAATTATGAATTCTACCAGCAGCAGCGGGCGATCGCCGACAAGCAGCAGCAGGCGCAGTTCGAGCGCCAGCAGGCCATGCTGGCCAAGGAGATCGCCTTCATCGAGCGCTTCAAGGCGCGCGCTTCCCATGCCGCGCAGGTGCAGAGCCGGGTGAAGAAGCTCGACAAGATCGACCGCGTCGAGCCGCCCAAGCGCCGCCAGGTGGTGAATTTCGAGTTCCAGCCGGCGCCGCGCTGCGGCGAGGATGTCGTGACCTTGAAGAACGTGCACAAGGCCTATGGCAGCCGCACCATCTATGAAGGGCTCGATTTTCAGGTCCGCCGCCGCGAACGCTGGTGCATCATGGGCGTCAACGGCGCGGGGAAATCGACGCTGTTGAAGCTGGTGGCCGGCGCCTCCGACCCCGACACCGGCACGGTCGCGCGGGGGCCGAGCGTGAAAATGGGCTATTTCGCCCAGCACGCCATGGAGTTGCTCGAAGGCGAGCGCACCGTGTTCCAGACGTTGGAAGACAATTTTCCGCAGGCCGGCCAGGCGCCGCTACGGGCACTTGCCGGCTGTTTCGGCTTTTCCGGCGACGAGATCGAGAAGAAATGCCGGGTGCTGTCGGGCGGCGAGAAGGCGCGGCTGGTGATGGCGCTGATGCTGTTCGACCCGCCCAACCTGCTGGTGCTGGACGAGCCGACCAACCACCTCGACATCACCACCAAGCAGATGCTGATCGAGGCGCTGTCGCAGTATGAAGGTACGATGCTGTTCGTCTCGCACGACCGGCACTTCTTGGCCGCCCTGTCGAACCGGGTGCTGGAGCTGACGCCCGAAGGCATCCACACCTATGGCGGCGGCTACACCGAATATGTCGAGCGCACCGGACAGGAAGCGCCGGGCCTGCGGAGCTGAGCGGGTAGGGGGCGGGCGCCGTTCTCCGAAACGGGGCCTAAAGCAGTCCGTGTTTCCTGAATTCGGCCTGCTCGTCCCCGCTGATCCAGCCGAACACCTTGAGCTTGCCGTCACGCCTTTCCAGGAGATAACTGACCTCGAAATCAATGGTAATGAGCGCCGCCTTCTTGTTCTGGTACTCTCCGGCCCATTGCACCTTTGCCACGCAGTGGTTTCGATCGATCGGCGTCACGGACACGTCCTTGCACGTCATCTTCCTGGCGCCGATTGTCCTGTAGCCCTCGAAGCCCTTCTTCATGATTTCGATCAGTTGCTTGCCGTTTTCGCCGGCCATGACCGCGCCAGGGGTGACGGAGATGAAGGCGGACGAATAGATGTCGGCGACATCCTTCAAATCGGCTTCGGGCAACAGCGCGTCATTGTAGAATTCCGCATAGGCCGCGAAGAATTTCGCGACCTCGGTTTCGGCGATCATCGTCTTGCTCTCCCCTGAACCGCCGGTTCGCTGTTTCACAAAACGGTGAACAGCTCGACGCAATTCCGGACGGGAAAGGACGCTCCTATCTCAGCGAGATGGCCAGCCCGCTCAGGTCGGCGTTGACCTGCAGGCCCACCTGTTTGCCCGTGAGTTGGAGCTGGGCGCCCTTGTCGTTTGTCATCACGATCACCTGGGCGCCTTTGCCGAGCGTGCCGCCGCCGCCGGCCGCGCCGTAGACGCCGGTCACGTCCCGCGCGCGCCTGATGTGGCGCACGGTGCCGCGGAAATAGGTCTTGGAGACGCCGAAGGCGAGGCCGCCCGAGACGCCGCCGATCGAGATGGGATAGCTTTTACCATGGAAGGTGAACGTCCCTTCGCCACCGGAGCCGCCGACGAAGAACGCCGCCTTGTAGACGGAGAAACGGATCGTGCCGCTGTCGGCATGCGCGGCGCTGGCCAAGCTGACGCCCACGGTGGCGATGGCGGCAACGGCGATTGAACGAAATCCGGATGAAATTTTCATGACGAGAGCTCCTCAAAGATCGCCGCTTATCCATCGGCCTGGTACGACGCATATCAAAGTCTTAGCAGAACAGTCTTGCCCCGGCTTTGGTTCCAAGCACAACTTTTCGTTTCGATCCAATCGCGGCTTTTGGATGACTGACGACGGATGACCGTTTCTGGCGCAAACCAGACATCGTGTCCGAACACATTTTCGCTATCGACACACAGCGGTCGATTTTCGTAAAGGGCGAATGGCGGTGTTGGCCGGCGACCTGCCCATCGGGCCATGTCCTTGTGGGGTGGGAGTTCCGTGTGCTGTCCACAAAGGTTGGGAAAGGCTTCGGGATGAGAATTGCGATGGGGCTTGCAATGTCCGCGTTGGCCGCGACGATGGCTGGATGCGCGACCTCTCCGGTCGACTATGGAGCCTCGCTTTCGCAGCAGGACCAGAAATGGGCGACGCCGCAATGCCAGCAAGCCCGGGCGGCGGCTTCGGACTACGCGGTCCGCGAAAAAACGCATCCGGGCTGGGAATTCGTCGCCCTTGGCCCCTATGGATTGGGAATCATAGCGGCCACCAAGGAGCAGGAGCAGAAGCAGCGAAAGCGGCTCGCCCGCGACGTGCATCTGCAATGTTCGAGCCTGCCGCTGCCGCAGGAATTGCAGGGCGACCTGGGGCCTGCCGGCCCAGACAAGGCGAAATATCCATAACCGGGAACGAGTGCGGATACGATCCTCGACGGAAAATCGTTACGTTTTCCTGCGCTAGCGCAGGAGTCCTTCCGCCTCGAACGTGTCCCAGCCTTCGAGCTTTGGCGCATCGTCAGAGCCCGAATTTCTGGTCTTGCGGGCGTTGCCCGACCGCTTGCCGGCTCGCGTCAGTGCGGCCTTGCCGGCGGCGCGCCGTCTGTTCTCGGACGCTTCCTTCGCATCTTCCTCCCGCCAGGCGGTCGCCAGGTCACGGTCGAGAACGTCCTCGATGTGCCGTGGATCGAAGACGTGGAAGGTCACGGCCTTGGATCGCCCGCGCATCTTCACGGTGCGCGTGCCGATGCTTTTCAGGCGACCATCCCTGAGCCATTTGTGGCGCTCGCGTGAGGAAATGGTGAGAATGTCCTCGGCCTCGCGCGGCAGCACGGCCAGCGCTTCGATCCCTTCCAGTGTCCTGGCAATGGTTGCCGAGGCGGCCCGAAACGCATCCGCGTCGGTCTGCACCATGCGCAACACGATGCGGCCTGTCTCGGCCTTGGCGAATTTCCTCACCGTCCAAGGCAGCCTGGCCCGAACCTCGCGTTCGATCCCCTTCAAGCGCATGGAGGACCCCAGTGTCGCCGACGGCGGGAGCGGCCATTCGGCGACCATTGACGCGGTACCCGTGCCTTGCTCGGATGCGCGACCAGCGTTCTTCGCGATTGCCGCCGCGATGCCGCTCAGGATGTTCCGCAGGGGGCCGCGCTGCTTGGCTGCAGTTTTCATGTCTCATTTTCGCTCATCAGATGCCTGCCGTGGAACGATCATTCGCACAACAGACAACCGAAATCAGGCTCAATCAGTTCCCTGGCCATGCGCATTCCCGAGGCGCTGATCACACTTCTCCTCGTCCCATCGACGCCCGATCGACCCTTGGAATGCACTTGGTCCGAGTCGGCGGGCGATCCTATTAACTTGAGGCGGTGTGTTGAGGGAGGGCGCCCTGGACTGCGCGGCCAGCGATAAGCAAGAAATCCGGTGCCGCTTTTGGCAAACACATCGTCCGCTGTTCCAGGATAATGTGCTGGCTGAATAAGCTTGAGACAAGACGGTTTCGAACAACAATGGCCAGGCGGTTTGCGTTTCTCTTGGTTCGCGACTTCACCCTGTCGCCGCTGTCGCTGTTCATCGACACGCTGCGGCTGGCGGGCGACGAAGGTGACCGCAGCCGCAGGATAGAGTTCGACTGGGAGATCGTCGGCGAACGCGGCCTGCCGATCCGGGCGAGTTGCGGCGTCGAATTGCTGCCGACCGGGGGGATCGGCAATCCGG
>NZ_RZSJ01001009.1:0-907 GCF_003998025.1 Mesorhizobium sp. M8A.F.Ca.ET.021.01.1.1 | reverse complement strand
TCGATAAGCTGAAGGGGCGCGGCGCCACCAACATCCGCTTCCTGTGCCTGCTGGCGGCGCCCGAAGGCATCGAGCGCTTTACCAAGGCACATCCGGATGTCCCGGTCTTCACCGCGTCCATCGATCGCCAGCTCAACGAGAAGGGCTACATCATGCCTGGTCTCGGCGACGCCGGCGATCGCATGTACGGGACGAAGTAATACCAAGCAAAGTGCTTGGTATGATTTACCAAATGTTTACGCAAAGACGCGGTTTCGGCACGCGTTAAAGCGACAAACACCATCCAGCGCTAATGAATCGGCTCTCACTACAGCGCCGTGCGTCCATTCGGACGCACAAAAGGACGCTGTAGCACTTTGTTTTTGCGCATGAGCCTTTCCGAAAATCGATCTCGATTTTCGGGGTCATGCGGCGAGGCCGATCCATGCTGCGCAAGCTCCTTATCCTCAGCCTCTTTGCCGGTGCGTCGGCATCGATCCCGGTTGTCTACCAGTCGAATCCGCGAATATTCGAAAACCTGCTGAGATCGACGGTAACGGCCAAGCCTGGGGCCGAGACGCAACCCGAGGTCAGCCTGGCGTCCGCTCCCGACAAGCCGGTGGCGCCGCTGCCAACCGGCCGCAAGGTCGTGGTTGCGGCGGACGGGCGCGGACACTTTTCGTCCACCTTCAGGCTCAACGGCCGTCAGGTCGACGGCATGATCGACACCGGTGCGACGCTGGTGGCGGTCAATATGTCGACGGCACGCCGGATCGGGCTGTCGCTCAATCCCTCCGATTTCAGCCACGAGGTCAACACCGCCAACGGCACCATCAAGGCAGCCGTGGTGATGATCGACCGCCTGCAGATCGGCAGCATCAGCGTCGACGGAGTGCAGGCGATCGTGCTCGACGACAAGGCACTGGGC
>NZ_RZSJ01001008.1:0-926 GCF_003998025.1 Mesorhizobium sp. M8A.F.Ca.ET.021.01.1.1 | reverse complement strand
AGCTTGGCCTCCGAAGCCGCACTGGCGAACTTGTTCCACGGGCAAGCGGCGAGGCAGTCGTCGCAGCCATAGATGCGGTTGCCGATCGCCTCGCGGAATTCATGCGGGATCGGCCCCTTATTCTCGATGGTGAGGTAGGAGATGCAGCGCCGCGCATCGAGCCTATAAGGCGCCGGGAACGCGTCGGTCGGGCAAGCGTCGAGGCAGGCGCGGCAAGAGCCGCAATGGTCGATCTCGGCCTCGTCGGGTGCCAGTTCGGCCGTGGTGAAGATGGTGCCGAGGAACAGCCAGGAGCCGTGCTCGCGGCTGACCAGATTGGTGTGTTTTCCCTGCCAGCCCAGCCCTGCTGCCTCGGCCAGCGGCTTTTCCATGACGGGTGCGGTGTCGACGAACACCTTCACGTCGCCGCCGGCGCGTGCGACGATCTTGCCGGCGATTTCTTTCAGCCGGCCCTTCATCACCTCGTGATAGTCGCGGTTTTGCGCATAGACCGAGATCGCGCCACGGTCGTGCTTCGACAACAGGTCGCGCGGGTCACGGTCAGGCCCGTAGTTCATCGCCAGCACGACGATCGAGCGCACGTCGGGCCAAAGCGTGGAGGGCTCGCTGCGGCGCGCAATCGTCTCAGCGATCCAGTCCATGGAGCCGTGAAAGCCATCGGCGACGAATTCGGCGAGTCTCGCCGGCGCCAGCGGGATCGCATCGGGAGTGGTGACGGCGACGGCATCGAAGCCGGCGCGCCGTGCCTCCGCGTCGATCAGCGCACGCAGTTTTGCCGCGTCAGAAGTCGAGGTCCGCATAGTGCGACACCGGCGACAGGCCGCGCACGCGGTCGGTCAAGAGCGGCCGGAACGAAGGCCGCGACTTCACCCGCGTGTACCATTCGCGCGCAGCGGGATGTTCGCGCCAGTCGATCTCGCCGAGAT
>NZ_RZSJ01001007.1:0-927 GCF_003998025.1 Mesorhizobium sp. M8A.F.Ca.ET.021.01.1.1 | reverse complement strand
GCGTCATGTCGTGATAGTGGCCGTCGCGGATGACGAAATACATCGGCACGTCGAGCGCCCATTCGACATAGTCGGCGAAGCCGAAATCGGGCGAGAAGCAGAATTCGAGCAGGCCGGAGCGTTGGTTGTCGGTGTCGCGCCAGATGTCGCCGCGCCAGCTCTGCAGCCCGTTCGGCCGGCTGTCGGTGAAGGGCGAGTTGGCGAACAGCGCCGTCGACAGCGGCTGCAGCTTCAGCGACACCTGCATCTTGCGGCGCATGTCGGCTTCGCTCTCGAAGTCGAGGTTAACCTGGATCGTACAGGTGCGATACATCATGTCGAGACCCTTGGTGCCGACCTTGGGCATGTAACGCGTCATGATTTCATAACGCGACTTCGGCATTTTCGGCGTTTCGGCCAGCGACCATTTCGGGCTGCCGCCGAGGCCGAGGAAGCGGATGCCCATCGGCTCGGCGATCTCGCGCACCTGCGCCAGGTGGGCATTGCCCTCGCGGCAGGTCTGGTGGATCGTTTCCAGCGGCGCGCCGGAGAGTTCGAACTGGCCGCCAGGCTCAAGCGAGATCGCGCCCTGGCCTGTCGGCTCGACCAGGCCGATGATGCGGCCGTCATCGATGATGGGATCCCAGCCCAGCTTGTTCTGCATGCCTTCGAGGATGGCGCGGATGCCGCGCTCGCCGCCGTAAGGCACCGGTGCGTTGCCATCGACATAGAACGGGAATTTCTCGTGCTCGGTGCCGATGCGCCATTTTTCGCGCGGCTTGTTGCCTTCGGCTAGATGCTCGACAAGCTCGTCTACGCCTTCGATTGGCCGGAAATCGGTTGTGTCGCGCGCCATTTTCAAGCCCTCAAAGGCGGTTGGACCCACCGCCGGCGCTAAATGGACGAAATGTCAGTAGCCGATCAAGCGAAAAATCCTGAGCCACAGGT
>NZ_RZSJ01001006.1:0-929 GCF_003998025.1 Mesorhizobium sp. M8A.F.Ca.ET.021.01.1.1 | reverse complement strand
ATTGAAGGCGGCGATGGCGTCGGTTGGATCGATGGCAAGGCAGCGCTGGTAAAGTGCGGCGGCGCCATCGTGGTCGCCGCCCTCCTCCGCCGCTTCCGCCTCAGTGAACAGGTCTTCCAGCGTGTCGTCGCCTTGTGTGGCGGCACCCAGATCGAACAGCAACTGCCCGTCGAGCTCGCTCTGGCCGCCTTCGAGATAGATCGCGTCCGCGCGCCCATGCTGCGAGCCGACATTGAGCGACTTGGCGGTGAGCGAGGCGACCGGACCGGACCGATGCACCGAGCGCGCGATCGCGCCCCATGTGGCGCCGCCGGCGATCAGCCCGGCATATTTGCGCGCCAGGATCAGGTCGCGGAAGGAATAGGGCTCGCCATCATGCTCGAAGGCATCGAACAGGCTGAGCCGGTCGAGATCGGCGCCGGACAGCCTCGACTGGTCGATCAGCGATTGGCGCGACAGCGAAGACGCCTCGGGCGCCTTCATCAGCCCGAGCAGTCGCAGGAAACCGTTCTCGCTGAGAAGCATGCGCCCGGCCGCGCGCTCGGCGACGACGCGGCGCTCAACCTCGGCATCGCCGTTTTTCGTCAGCCCTGCCTTGGCCAACAAGGCCCGTCCGAACACGACATGCGTGGTACGCCGGGTGACGCCGCGCCTGAGCTGGCCGTGCTGGCGCTCCACCTCTCGCGCGGCGAGCCGGAGCGGAAACGCCGCCAGCGCGCCGATCGTACCGAAGACAGCGCCCGCAACGGCCGGTGCCGTCATTTCTTGCTCTTGCCGACCGCCTTGAGCAGGTTGGCCTTCAGCGGATTTTCAGGCGCACCGCCTGCGGCCGCCTTCTTGGCGGCGGGCTTGGCGGCCTCGTCGGCCTTGCTCTTCGACTTGGCCGGCGGCTTCGACTGCGACAGGCTGGCCTTCAGCGCATCCATCAG
>NZ_RZSJ01001005.1:0-938 GCF_003998025.1 Mesorhizobium sp. M8A.F.Ca.ET.021.01.1.1 | reverse complement strand
CTTCAAGGACGAGGCGCGCAAACTTTTGACGCCCCAGGACATCGACGACAACCTGGCCGGTATCCGCCGCAACTTCATGCCATACCTGAAGTTCGGCAGCGGTTCCAGCGATGCGGTGATGGTCAACAATGCCGACTGGCTGATGGAGATCAACTACGTCAATTTCCTGCGTGATGTCGGTCGGCATTTTTCGGTCAACCGGATGCTCGCTTTCGATTCCGTCAAGTTGCGGCTCGACCGCGAGCAATCGCTGTCGTTCCTTGAATTCAACTACATGATCCTGCAGGCCTATGATTTCGTCGAACTCTACAAGCGCCTTGGGTGCCGTCTGCAGATGGGCGGCTCCGACCAATGGGGCAACATCATCAACGGCATCGATCTCGGCCGCCGCATGGAGGATGCGCAACTCTACGCACTGACCACGCCGCTGCTCACCACCTCGTCCGGCGCCAAGATGGGCAAGTCCGCCTCGGGCGCGGTCTGGCTCGATCCAGAGATGTTGAGCCCCTACGAATTCTGGCAGTACTGGCGCAACACCGAGGATGCCGACGTTGGCCGTTTCCTGAAGCTCTACACCACGCTGCCGCTGGACGAGATCGCACGGCTCGAGCGGCTGGGTGGTTCCGAGATCAACGAGGCGAAGAAGATCCTCGCAACGGAGATCACCGCCCATCTGCACGGCCGCGCGGCCGCCGAACAGGCCAGCGAGACGGCGCGCAAGACCTTCGAGGAAGGCGCTCTCGCCGACACGTTGCCCACGGTCGAGACGGACAGGGCCGCGCTCGAATCCGGCGTCGGCATCCTGTCGCTATTGGTCAGCGCGGGGCTGGCATCGTCCAATGGCGAGGCAAGGCGGCACGTCCAGGGTGGCGCCGTGCGCCTGAACGACCAGCCGGTAAGCGACGACCGTCGACTGGTCACGCTTCAGGATTTGAGTC
>NZ_RZSJ01001004.1:0-950 GCF_003998025.1 Mesorhizobium sp. M8A.F.Ca.ET.021.01.1.1 | reverse complement strand
CGCCAATTCCATCTACGCGGAATACCAGGCCGGCTTCGACGCCAGCTGGGAACTCGACCTGTTCGGCGCCAACCGCAGGGGTGTCGAGGCCGCGCGCTTTGGGGTGGATGCGCCCGAGCAGGATTGCGCTCGACCCTTCTGACCCTGGTCGGCGATGTCGCGTCCTATTACACCCAGGCGCGCGGCTACCAGGCGCGCATCGCGCTCGCCCGGCGTTCGGCCGTGTCGCAGCGGCAGACCGCCGAACTCACCCGCACCATGGCGCAGGCGGGGTCGGCGACGGCGGCCGATGTCGCCAAGGCGATGGGCCAAGCGGCCAGCACCGAGGCCGCTGTGCCGACGCTGGAAGCAAGCTATGCCGAAGCGGTGCATCGCCTGTCGGTGCTGACCGGCCGGCCGCCGGCAGCGCTCAACGAGCGGCTGAAGCGCGGCAAGCCGATCCCGGCGCCACGCTTGCCGATGCCGACCGGAATTCCGGCCGACATCCTGCTGTCGCGCCCGGATGTGCTGATGGCCGAGCGGCAATACGCGCAATACACCGCCAAGGTCGGCCAGGCCGAGGCGGCGCGCTATCCCTCGGTCAGCCTGACGGGAGACATCAGCACGGCGGCCCTCAATCTCGGCGACCTCGGCAAGAATTCGTCCATCGGCTGGTCCTTCGGGCCGACGCTCAGCGTGCCGCTGTTCAACGCCGGCCAGTTGCTGGCGGCCGCCGACGTCGCCCGCGCGCAGCGCGACCAGTATTTCATCGCCTACCGGTCTTCGGTGCTGACCGCGCTCGAGGATGTCGAGAACGCGCTGGTGCTGATGGCGCAGGAGCGCATCCGCATCGGCAAGCTTGCCGCGTCGGCGAAATCCTACGGCGATGCGGCGCGGCTGGAAGGCACGCTCTACAAGGCGGGCGAGACCAGCCTTCTCGACGTGCTCGACGCCCAGCGCTCGCTCTACTC
>NZ_RZSJ01001003.1:0-952 GCF_003998025.1 Mesorhizobium sp. M8A.F.Ca.ET.021.01.1.1 | reverse complement strand
CTTTAGGCGGTCTGCGGTGGCTCAGGGCACTTCCGTCTGACAAGTCGCGGCAATCTGGCTGACCGCCTCACCGAAGCCGGCCAGGTCGAAATCGGCCTGACCGCGCCCGGACAGCAGCCCGAAACGCCACGACAGCAGCAGGCGATTTGCCGGAACGAGGCGCTTTATGCCGTCGGCGCCATCGCGCATCAGCATCCTGGCGCGTGTGCCGACCGACCAGCTCTCGTCGAATTTGCTGTCCCTGTCGATCGTGACCGACATGGTGATTTTCCGGCTGGCGGAGACCGCGTCGTTCAACTGCAGCCATTCGGTCCAGGCGGGCTCGCCGTCCGCCCGGCAGGCAATTGTCAGCACCGGGCTGTAGCTCAGCGCGCCGCCCCCGGTGATCAACTTGTTAGTGGCATAGAGAGAGGCGGTGACGAGGCCGTCATTGCCGGTATCGAAACGCCAATTGTCCGTGCCGGCCCCGGCAGCGCCGCAGGCCAAGGCCAGGAAAAACACGGTGGCGGCAGCGCGCCTCAGTTCCACGAACACCCGCAACGACATTGCCAACTACCTCTGGTCTTCCAACCAACCAGATAATGATCAAGGCTTCGCACCGCCACCGGTGCCCACCAGGAACGAATCCGATGTTGCAATTTCGCAACGAAAAAGGCCGCCCGGAGGCGGCCTTTCGGAATTCGTTGGAATGTCCGGTCTATTCGGCGTCCTTGGCCGCCTTTTTCTTCGGTGCGGCCTTCTTCTTCGGCTCTTCCGCGTCGTCGGCTTTCTTGTCGTCAGCCTTCTTCGCGGCGGCCTTCTTGGCCGGCTTCGCCTTGGTCGCGGTTTCGGCCTCCTCGTCGTCGGCCATCAGCTCTTCCTTGCTGACCTTGACGTCGGTGACCGAGATCTGTTCGAGCAGGTTCGTCGCTTCCCGGCCAACCAGCAGCAGGAAGCTTTCGAGTTCTATCGC
>NZ_RZSJ01001002.1:0-952 GCF_003998025.1 Mesorhizobium sp. M8A.F.Ca.ET.021.01.1.1 | reverse complement strand
GATTTGCCGCAAGCAGGGCTGGAAGTTCGACAGCATGACGACGTCCTTCTTCCTGTCGCGGCGCTCGCTCAAGGCTTCGCCCAATTCCGGCATGCCGGTGTGGCAGGACCGGCTGTTCATCGGTCTGGCCCGCACGGCGGCCGATGCGACCGAATATTTCCAGATCCCGACCGGACGTGTCGTGGAAATCGGCACGCAAGTCGCTATTTAAGGCAGATACGGCAGATCTTATGGGCGCGCGCCGTGCCCCGCAGCCGCGAATTCAGTCCGCGACCATTGGATTACAGGCCATTTCCCAAGGAGCCTAGCGTTGCCGGCATGGGAGCCATCACGCGACGGCACTTGATATTGCATTGCAGCAAGCGTAGAGCACCGCGCGTTTATCGGAGTGTCGTACATGGCCCTTGCCAATGCTGGTAGTGAGGCAGAACCCGTCGACCAATCGAGCCATCCGGAAATCGAACAGCATAGCACCAAGGTGCTGATGCTGGGCGCGCTCGGTGTGGTCTATGGGGATATCGGCACCAGCCCTATCTATGCCTTTCGAGAAGCGCTGGTGGCGTCGTCACACGGCACCGTTGCTGATCGCGGCGATATTCTCGGTGTGCTGTCGCTGATCATCTGGTCGCTGACGATTACGGTTACGATAAAATACATCATGTTCGTGCTGCGCGCCGACAACCGCGGCGAAGGCGGCGTGCTGTCGCTGATGGCGCTGGCACGCGGCAGTTTCCCGAAGCGCTCGGCGGTGATTCTGGGCATTGGCATCGTCGGCGCCTCGCTGTTTTTTGGCGATGCGGTCATCACGCCGGCGATTTCGGTGCTTTCGGCGGTCGAGGGCATGAACGTCGTCACGCCTGCTTTCCAGCCTTATGTGGTGCCGCTGACCCTGGTCATCCTCGCCATGGTGTTCGCGGTGCAGCGCTTTGGCACGGGCGGGGTGGGATTGGTG
>NZ_RZSJ01001001.1:0-953 GCF_003998025.1 Mesorhizobium sp. M8A.F.Ca.ET.021.01.1.1 | reverse complement strand
AGCGCACGCTGGGCATCATCCTCGTGTCATCCTCGGCGGCTGTATTCGGGCTGACCGGTGTGCTGACCAAGTCGATCCATGCCGATCCGCTGACGATCACCTGCTGGCGCGGCTTTGTCGGCGCGATCCTGATCAGCCTTTACGTGCTGTGGCGCCGCCACCGTGCCGGCAACCGCGAACCGCTGCGGCTTGGCTGGCGCGGCTGGCTGCTGGCGGTGGAAGGCGCGCTGGCCAGCATCGCCTTCATTTCGGCGTTCAAGTTCACTTTCGTCGCCAATGTCGCGGTGATCTACGCGACCTCGCCCTTCATTGCCGCCGTGCTGGCCTGGATGCTGGTGCGCGAGCCGTTCCGCCTGCAGACCATGGTGGCGGCGGCCGTGTCGCTGTGCGGGGTTGCCATCATGGTGTGGTCGGGTTTCGGTACCGGCAATCTGTTCGGCGACGGACTGGCGCTGCTGATGACGGCCGGCAGCGCGCTCTACATGATCATGGTGCGCGCGTTCCGCGACACGCCGGCGGTGTGGGCCGGCGCGGTCTCCGCCTTCCTGTTGTTCATACTCGGCTGGTTCGTCACCGATCCCCTGGCGGTCTCGGCAAGGGACGCGGTTCTGCTTGCCACGTTCGGCGCATCCTTCGCGCTGGCTTCGATCCTGTGGACAGAAGGCTCGCGGCTCATCCCGGCGCCTGAATCCGGCCTGCTCGGCTCGGCGGAAGTGCCGTTCGCGATCCTGTTTGCATTTCTGTTCCTGGCCGAAATACCCCCGGTGGCGAGCTTGGTCGGCGGCGCGATCGTGCTCTGTGCCGTCTTTGCCCACGCCGGCCGCGACTGGCTGATGGCACGTTCGCAACGCCCGGTCTCAAATATTTCCTAAAAAAAAATTTCAAAGTCACGGAACCATCGCCGTGCTCAGACATTATTGGTGCGACGGGCCACCCCCCAAGTCCCCCCAAAC
>NZ_RZSJ01001000.1:0-958 GCF_003998025.1 Mesorhizobium sp. M8A.F.Ca.ET.021.01.1.1 | reverse complement strand
ACATCGCCGACCGCAGCTACGGCGTGAAGCTGGTCTCGACCACCAATCCGATCAACGACCCGACCGATCTGGAAAATGTCTTCCTCAAGACGGCGGATGGCCGCTTCGTGCCGATGTCGACCATCGCCACGCTGACCGAGCGCGCCGTGCCGCCGTCGCTGTCGCGCGAACAGCAGCAGCCTTCGGTGGCAATCACCTCCAACCTCTCAGGCAATTTCGCGCTTGGCGATGCGCTGACGCGTGCCGAGGAGATCGCCACGCCGCTCCTGCCGCCCGGCAGCCGCATCCTGCCGCTGGCCGAAGCCGCCACATTGGGCGAAACCAACAGCGCCATGGTCACCATCTTCGGCTTCGCCCTGATCATCATCCTTTTGGTGCTGGCCGCCCAATTCGAGAGTTTCGTCAGTGCCGTCATCATCATGGCGACAGTGCCGCTCGGCCTTGCCTGCGCCATTTTCGCGCTGCTGCTGTCGGGCACCAGCCTCAATGCCTACAGCCAGATCGGCCTGGTGCTTCTGGTCGGCGTCATGGCCAAGAACGGCATCCTGATCGTCGAATTCGCCAATCAACTGCGTGATCGGGGACTGGGCGTACGCGAAGCGATCGAGCAGGCCTCCACCATCCGCCTGCGGCCGGTGATGATGACGATGATCTGCACCATTCTTGGCGGTGTGCCGCTTGTGCTGGCCGCCGGCGCGGGCGCGGAGGCACGCGTGGCGCTCGGCTGGGTGATCGTCGGCGGGCTTGGCCTGGCCACCGTCTCGACGCTGTTCCTGACACCGGTCGCCTATCTCCTGCTTGGCCGCTTCGTCACCCCGAAGACCCATGAGGAAGCGCGGCTGAAGCGCGAACTCGAGGAAGCCGCCTACACCAATGTGGAACCGGCGGAATAGAGATAGCTATTTCAGCAGCCGGCCTTCGATCGACCAGCGCGCGGCAAGGAAGTTCAGCACAGCCG